>NZ_SSXE01000193.1 GCF_021699195.1 Nonomuraea sp. MG754425
GTGTGGCCGGAGGGGAAGGCGAAAGAGCCCGGGGCGTCGCAGGCGCGGACAACACGGGCGTCCGGCGGGGGATCCAGGTGGGGATCGAGGATTGGGCAGGTCACGGCGTGGGGAAGCCGGGGAGGGAAGCGTGAGCCAGGGGAGGGAGGCTTCGGGGCATGTGGGTGGAAAGCCTGCGACAGGTGTCCGAATTGTGGCGACACGCTCGTTAAGAGCGCTCAGATAGTGGCGCCTCGCACTCTTACCAGATACGGTCCCTCCGTGAGCCCCGTCCGCCGCTGTTCCCGCACCGCCTGCAGCCAGCCTGCCGTCTTCACGCTCACGTACGTATACGCCGACTCGACCGCTGTTCTCGGCCCCCTGGCGACGTACGCGGAGCCACACTGCTATGACCTGTGCGCCGAACACGCAGAACGGCTGACCGCCCCCCGCGGCTGGGAGGTGGTGCGGCTGCCCACGGACGGCGCCTCACCCAGCTCCGACGACCTCGAAGCACTGGCCAACGCGGTCAGGGAGGCCGCGCGGCCCACATCGCCCGGCGGAGGTGAACCGGTCGGTCAGGGCGTCGAGGTGGGCCGTCGCGGGCACCTGCGCGTTCTGAGATCGGCCCAGCAGCACCGCGACCGGTAGGCTCGTCCTGTACGGCGGAAACGACCTAGGGGCGGAGCTGGAGAGTGGGCGATCTCGCCAAGATCTTCAAAGCGTACGACGTTCGCGGGGTGGTTCCCGACGAGCTGGACGAGCCGACCGCCGAGGCCGTGGGGGCGGCCTTCGTCGAGGTCACAGGGGCGCAGTCGGTGGTCGTCGCGCATGACATGCGCGAGTCGTCCCCGCCGCTGGCCGAGGCGTTCATCAGGGGCGCCCGTTCGCGCGGCGCCGACGTCGTGCACGCCGGGCTCGGCTCGACCGACCTGCTCTACTACGCCAGCGGCAGCCTGGGGCTGCCCGGTGTGATGTTCACCGCCAGCCACAATCCCGCCCGATACAACGGCATGAAGATGTGCCGGTCCGGCGCTGTGCCGATCGGCGGCGACTCGGGGCTCACGGAGATCCGCGACAGAGCCGCCGAGCTGGTCGGGGCGACGCCCGGTCCGGGCGGCTCGCTGATCGAGAAAGACCTGCTCAGAGGCTACGCCGACCACCTGCACGGGCTGGTCGACCTGCGCGGCGTCCGGCCGCTGAAGGTGGTCGTCGACGCCGGCAACGGCATGGGCGGGCACACGGTGCCCGCCGTGTTCGAGGGGCTGCCGATCGAGCTGACCCCGCTCTACTTCGAGCTCGACGGCAGCTTCCCCAACCACGAGGCCAACCCGCTGGAGCCGGGCAACCTCGTCGATCTGCAGCGCGCGGTGCTCGCGCGCGGCGCGGACCTGGGGCTGGCGTTCGACGGCGACGCCGACCGGTGCTGGGTGATCGACGAGCGGGGCGAGTCGGTCTCGCCGTCGGCGGTCACGGCCCTGGTCGCGGCGCGGGAGCTGGCCAAACACCCGGGCGCCACGATCATCCACAATCTGATCACGTCGCTCGGCGTGCCGGAGATCGTCCGCGAGCACGGCGGCGTGCCGGTGCGCACGCGGGTGGGCCACTCGTTCATCAAGGCCGAGATGGCCAGGACGGGCGCCGTGTTCGGCGGGGAGCACTCGGCCCACTACTACTTCAGGGACTTCTGGTTCGCCGACTCCGGGATGCTGGCGGCCATGCACGTGCTGGCCGCGCTGGGGGAGCAGGACCGGCCGCTGTCGGAGGTCGTCGGGGTCTACTCGCGTTACCACGCCTCGGGCGAGGTCAACAGCGAGGTCGCCGACCAGGCGCGGGCGCTGCTGCGGGTGCGGGAGGCGTTCGCGGGGCGCGGGGAGTTCGACGAGCTCGACGGCCTCACCGTGAGCGGGCCCGACTGGTGGTTCAACCTGCGGGCCTCCAACACCGAGCCGCTGCTGCGGCTGAACGCCGAAGCGGCCGACCAGGGCAAGATGACGGCGATCAGGGACGAAGTCCTCGCCATTGTGGGAAAGGTGTCAGAGTGAAGATCGACGACTGGCTGCTGGAGATCCTCGCCTGCCCGGCGTGCAAGGCTCCGCTACGGGCCGAGGACGAGACCGAGGAACTCGTCTGCACCGGCTGCGGCCTGATCTACCCGGTCCGGGATGACATTCCCGTCCTGCTCGTCGACGAGGCCAGGAAGCCGTGACCTGGGAGCCGGAGCGGCTCGACGACCAGCGACACCTCAGCGAGGCCGATCCTGGCGGCATGCTTCCGGCGGTCGCCGCCTCCGCGGCGCAGATCCGCACCGGCTACCGCAGCGCGGTCGAGGCCCGCCTCGACCGGCTGGCCGGCCAGGGGCGTCCCCGGGCCGTGGTGGTCGCGGGCATGGGCGGCTCCGGCATCGCCGGCGACATCCTGGCGGCGGTCGTCGGCAACGGCGCGCCGCTGCCGATCGTGACCGTGCGCTCCTACCAGCTCCCCGGCTGGGTGGGGGCCACCGACCTGGTCATCGCCGTCTCCGGCTCCGGCGAGACGGAGGAGACGCTGTCCCTCGCCACCCAGGCGGTGCGGCGCGGCTGCTCGCTGCTGGGTGTCGGCGCCCCCGGCTCCGCGCTGGAGGCCATCGCCACCCAGGCGTCGGCCCTCTACGTGCCGGTGCCGGTCACCGGCCAGTCCAGGGCGAACCTGTGGCTGCTGAGCATCCCCCCGATCGTGGCGGCGGCGGCGTTGCGACTGGTGTCCGTGGAAGCCGACCTGTTCGAGCGGGTGGCCAGGTCGCTGGAGGACCTGGCGCACCGGTGCCGGCCGTCCAGCGAGTCGTTCATCAATCCGGGCAAGTCGCTGGCGATGCACCTGGCCGAGAGCGTGCCGATGGTCTGGGGGTCGTCCCCGGCGGCGTCCGTGGCGGCGTACCGGCTGGTCAGCCAGCTCGGTGCGAACGCGAAGTATCCGGCCGTCCACGGTGAGCTGCCCGAGGCCGGCCACCATCAGGTGGAGGTGCTCGACGGGCCGCTGGCCGAGCGGGACATCTTCGCCGACTCGGCGGGCCGCACGCTGCGGCTCGTCGTGCTGCGCGACACCGAGGAGCATCCGCAGGTGACCCGGCGGCGCGAGGCGTCGCTGCGGCTGGCCAGGGAACGCGACGTGCCCGTCACCGAACTGGTGGCCGAGGGCGTGCATCCGCTGGAGCGGATGGCGAGCCTGATCGGGCTCGGCGACTACGCGAGCGTCTATCTGGCGCTGGGTTATGACGTCGATCCCACCGCTGTGTCAGCGATCACTGAGGTAAAGGCAAGGATTTCCCCATAGGATCGCCTATCGAGCTTTTGCAGGTGATCTTTATGACTGGAGCAGACCGGTGAGCGCGAGCGGCGGAACCAAAGCGATTGTTGCGGCCTTGACCGCGAACCTGTCCATTGCCGTGGCCAAGTTCGTGGCGGCGTTCTTCACCGGCTCCTCCTCCATGCTGGCAGAGGGCATCCACTCGGTCGCCGACTCGGGCAACCAGGTGTTGCTGCTGGTGGGCGGCAAGCGGGCGGCCCGGGCCAGCACGAAGGAGCATCCGTTCGGCTACGGCCGCGAGCGCTATTTCTACGCGTTCGTGGTGGCCGTGGTGCTGTTCACGATCGGCGCGGCGTTCTCGATTTACGAGGGCGTGCACAAGATCTCCGACCCGCACGCGGTGGAGTCGCCGATCTGGGCGTTCGCGGTGCTGATCTTCGCGATCATCGCCGAGGGCTTCTCCTTCCGTACGGCGATCAAGGAATCGAACGCGGTACGCGGCAAGCAGTCGTGGTTCTCGTTCATCCGGCGGTCGAAGTCGCCCGAGTTGCCGGTCATTCTGCTGGAGGACCTGGGCGCGCTGCTGGGTCTGGTCTTCGCGCTGTTCGGCATCACGATGGCGGTCGTCACCGGCGACGGCGTCTGGGACGGCGTGGGCACGCTGATGATCGGCGTGCTGCTGGCGGTGATCGCGGTCGTGCTGGCCATCGAGACCAAGTCGCTGCTGGTCGGCGAGGGCGCCTCGCCGGAGATGGAGGGCCGGATCAGGGCCGCGCTCGAAGGGGCGCCGGAGGTGGCGCGCGTCATCCACATGCGCACGCTGCACCTGGGCCCCGAGGAGCTGCTGGTGGCCGCGAAGATCGCGGTGGAGCGCAACGAGACGGCGGCCGACGTCGCCCAGGGCATCGACGAGGCGGAGCGGCGCATCCGCGAGGCGGTGCCGATCGCCCGCGTGATCTACCTGGAGCCCGACCTCGACCGTCTCAAGAGCACCTCCGTCCCGGGCTGAGGTCCCTCCCGCCGGGCCGCCCCGGGCGGCTCGGCGGCTCACCGTGAGTTGAGCAGGCGCAGGGCCTTCTCCTTCTCGAAGTCCAGAGCCCTGCGCGGCACCTGGATGCGTCCGATCCGCACGCCCAGGTCGCGCACCGCCGCCGCCACCGACGGCTCGCTCAGTACGCGCAACGCGAAAGCCAGCTCCGCCGGAGACACGTCGAACTGCTTCTCCAGTTCCACCCCCTGCGCCACGGCGGCCAGCTCGTCGGGCCCGAACCGCCGGTGCGATCCCCGCTCGCGCACCGGCGGCAGCAGGCCGAGAGCCTCCCGGTAGCGGAGCATCCGTGGGGACATGCCGAGCCGCTTGGCTGCTTCCGTTATGCGCATTCTTACATTCTTACGTCAGATTCCATGTTCGCGAGATGCGTCTTCGAGTGGGGGCCGCCTAGACTCGTCCGCGACAAGCACCCGTGATGTGAGGGGACACCCGATGGACTTCAAGGTCGCAGACCTTTCACTTGCCGACTTCGGCCGCAAGGAAATCCGGCTCGCCGAGCACGAGATGCCCGGCCTCATGGCGGTCCGCAAGGAATACGCGGCCTCCCAGCCCCTGCGCGGCGCGAAGATCATGGGCTCCCTGCACATGACGATCCAGACGGCCGTCCTGATCGAGACGCTGGTCGCCCTCGGCGCCGAGGTGCGCTGGGTGAGCTGCAACATCTTCTCCACGCAGGACCACGCCGCCGCCGCGGTGGTCGTCGGCCCCGACGGCACGGTGGACGACCCGAAGGGCGTACCGGTCTTCGCCTGGAAGGGCGAGACGCTGGAGGAGTACTGGTGGTGCACCGAGCAGGCGCTCACCTGGCCCGGCGGCGACGCCCCCAACATGATCCTCGACGACGGCGGCGACGCCACCCTGCTCGTCCACAAGGGCGCCGAGTTCGAGAAGGCCGGCGCCGTGCCCCCGGCCACGGCCGAAGACCCTGAGGAGTGGCACGTCATCATCGACCTGCTCACCCGCACGGTCGGCGCCGACAAGCGGTGGTCCAAGATCGCCGAGAGCATCAAGGGCGTCACCGAGGAGACCACGACCG
The DNA here is from genome assembly GCF_021699195.1 of Nonomuraea sp. MG754425. GTDB lineage: Bacteria > Actinomycetota > Actinomycetes > Streptosporangiales > Streptosporangiaceae > Nonomuraea. The sequence goes on from NZ_SSXE01000193.1 coordinate 5,352, forward strand.
GCGTGCACCGCCTGTACGAGATGCACAAGAACGGGCAGTTGCTCTTCCCGGCGATCAACGTCAACGACTCGGTCACCAAGTCGAAGTTCGACAACAAGTACGGCTGCCGCCACTCCGTCATCGACGGCCTCAACCGCGCCACCGACGTGCTGATCGGCGGCAAGGTGGCCGTGGTCTGCGGCTACGGCGACGTCGGCAAGGGCTGCGCCGACGCGCTGCGCGGCCAGGGCGCCCGGGTCATCGTCACCGAGATCGACCCGATCTGCGCGCTCCAGGCGGCCATGGACGGCTTCCAGGTGACCACCCTCGACGAGGCCGTCGGCCTGGCGGACATCTTCGTCACCGCCACCGGCAACTTCAACATCATCACCGCCGCCCACATGGCGAAGATGAAGCACCAGGCGATCGTCTCCAACATCGGCCACTTCGACAACGAGATCGACATGGCCGGGCTGACCCGCACCGAGGGCATCGTCAGGAACACCATCAAGCCGCAGGTCGACGAGTGGATCTTCCCCGACGGCCACTCGATCCTCGTGCTCGCCGAGGGCCGCCTGATGAACCTGGGCTGCGCGACCGGCCACCCCAGCTTCGTCATGTCCAACTCGTTCACCAACCAGGTGATCGCGCAGATCGAGCTGTACGCCAAGACCTCGGAGTACCCGATCGGGGTCTACACGCTGCCCAAGCACCTCGACGAGAAGGTCGCCCGCCTGCACCTCGACGCCCTGGGCGTCAAGCTCACCGAGCTGACGAAGGAGCAGGCCTCCTACATCGGCGTGCACGTCGAGGGCCCGTACAAGCCGGACCACTACCGCTACTGAGGCGGACGGGCTCCGGGAGGCGCGCTCGCCTCTCGGGGCTTTCCCCTTTCCATCTTTTACGGCGGGCCAGGTCACCCGCACGCGCCGACGTCACCTCCGTCCGTCATGGCCGGTCGTGAAGGCTCACGGGCCGGGCGCCGTGACGAGCGTGACCTTGGCCGTGTTCTTCGGTTCGAGGCTGGCCATGGATCTCAGTGAAAGCGGCGAGCGGCAGATCTCCTGGGCCGCCCGTTCGATGCCCGTGCTGACCGCGATCGGCGAGCGGTTCGCGCTCGAACGGCCGCTCGACGGGCTGAGGATAGCGGCCTGCCTGCACGTCACCGCCGAGACGGCGGTGCTTCTGGGTGCGCTGAAGGCGGGGGGCGCCCAGATCGCGCTGGCCGCCTCCAACCCCCTGTCCACACAGGACGACGTCGCCGAGGCGCTGCGGGCGTACGGGATCGGGGTGCACGCGCGGGCCGGCGTCGATCGGGCGACCTACTACCGGCACATTCACCAGGCCCTCGACCTGGCCCCCGACCTCGTGCTCGACGACGGGTGCGACCTGGTGAACATCCTGCACACCGAGCGTACCGACCTGCTCGACGGGGTCAGCGGCGGCTGCGAGGAGACCACGACGGGGATCATCAGGCTGCGGCAGATGGCGGCCGAGGACGCGCTGCGCTTCCCCGTCGTCGCCGTGAACGACACCCGGACCAAGCGCATGTTCGACAACCGGTACGGCACCGGCCAGTCCACCCTGGACGGCATCATGCGGGCCACCAACACGATGCTGGCGGGCCGGGTCGTGGTCGTGGCCGGGTTCGGGTTCTGCGGGCGCGGGGTGGCCGAGCGGGCCAAGGGCTTCGGCGCGCGGGTGATCGTGACCGAGATCGACGCCGTGAAGGCGCTGGACGCGACCCTGCAAGGCTATGAGGTGCGGCCGATGGCGCAGGCCGCGCTGCTCGGCGACCTGTTCGTCACCGCGACCGGCAACCGCGACGTGGTCGGGGCCGAGCACCTGGCGGTGATGAAGGACGGGGCCATCCTGGCCAACGCGGGGCACTTCGACGTGGAGATCGATGTCCGGGCCCTGGACGAGCTGGCCGACGAGGTGCACCGGGGCGTGCGGCCCAACACCGACGAGTACGTCATGTCCGACGGGCGGCGGCTGCTGCTGCTCGCCGAGGGCCGCCTGGTCAACCTCACCGCCGCCGAGGGGCATCCGGCGGCCGTCATGGACCTGTCGTTCTCCGCCCAAGCGCTGGCCGTGCAGTGGCTGGCCGCCGAGCGCGCGAGCCTCGCGCCCGGGGTCTACGACGTGCCCGAGCGGATCGACCAGGAGGTGGCCCGGCTGAAGCTGGCCGCCGCCGGCATCGGCATCGACCTGCTCACGGCCGAGCAGGAGGACTACCTGCACTCCTGGCGCCTGGGCTCCTAGCGAAGCGACGGACACCCGGGCGGTGCCGGGCCCGGGGGTGTCACCCTCAGAGGGCGGCCTGCATCTGCTGCATGCGGTGGATCTCGGCCGACTGCTCGACGCTGACGTCGGTGGCCAGCTCCTCGATCTTGATGTGCGCGCCGCCGGTCAGCACCCGCTTCGACATCTCGATCGCGCCCATGTGGTGATTGATCATGAGCTGCAGGAACATCCGGTCGAACTCCGTGCCCTTGGCCGCCTTCAGCGCGTCCATCTGCTCGGGCGTCGCCATGCCCGGCATCCCCGCGTGCCCGGCGTGATGGGCGGGCACCGCCTGCTCCTGCTCCCGCAGCCAGGTGGACATGTACTGGATCTCCGGGCCCTGGACGGCCTGGATCCGGTCCGCCAGGCCCTTGAGCTTGGCCGATTCGGCCCGGGTGGGGGCGAGCAGCGCCATGTCCACGGCCTGGCGGTGGTGGACCACCATGTCCTGGACGTACGTCACGTCGGCGGCGTTGGCGGTGGCGGAGGGCACGGCGGTGGCGGCCTCGTCCGGCGACAGGGTCCTGGCCTGCTCGCCCGGCCGCCCCGGCGCGATCACGGGCGCCGTCGAGTCGGCCCGCGGGGCCTGTGGTGTGCTGCCTGAGCTGCAGCTCGAAAGGGCGATGGCGACACCGGCGACGGCGACGACGAGCGCAGCGCGCACCCAACCTCCTGACTGAAGTCGCTACAGAGTGCGCACTCTAGGTGAAACCCAGACTAATTGAAAGAGGGCGAATCGGAACAAAAATTGACACGTTGGACGCTGGTCGGCCAAGCGGAGAAGGGCGAAGATTGCGTAGATTTATGCCCGCTTTATCGGAGGTTCCCGAGCGTGTTAACCCCCCGCAGAGCCCTCACCCTGGTGGCGGCGTTCGTCGCGCTGGCAGGTCTCGTGGCGCCGGCCCAGGCTGCGGACATTCCGGCTCCCGGCCAGATCGTCATGAGCCCCAACATCAAGCACGTCACCAACGTGCCCAAGCCGGCGGCCCTGGCTGACATCCACACGGACATGGCCTTCCAGGACGACTACGCCTACGTAGGCAACTACTCCGGCTTCTCCATCTACGACATCAAGAACCCCAAGAAGACCTCGCTGGTCAGCTCGGTCGTCTGCCCCGGCGGCCAGATGGACGTCTCCGTCTACGGCAACCTGCTGTTCGGCTCCGTCGACTCCTCGCGCAACGACGACTCGTGCAGCAGCACCGGTCAGAGCGCCACGATCAAGGAGTCGTGGGAGGGCATGCGGATCTTCGACGTCTCCGACAAGGCCAACCCGCAGTACATCAAGTCGGTCGAGACCAACTGCGGCTCCCACACGCACACGCTGGTGCCCGACCGCAAGCGGGAGAACGTCTACATCTACGTCTCGTCCTACGGTCCGAACGACGCCTACCCGGACTGCAAGACGCCGCACGACCTCATCTCGATCATCAAGGTGCCGCTGAAGAACCCGACGGCCGCCACGGTGATCGGCACGCCCAACCTGTTCCCCGACGGCGGATACCCCGGCGTGCAGTTGCCCTACCCCAACGGCAGGTCGGCGACGAGCGGCTGCCACGACATCACGTCGTACCCGGAGAAGGGCATCGCCGCGGGCGCGTGCATGGGTGAGGGCGTCCTGCTCGACATCCGCGACCCCGAGCAGCCCAAGGTCACCGCGACCGTACGGGACGAGACGAACTTCGCGTTCTGGCACTCGGCCACGTTCAACAACGACGGCACGAAGGTCATCTTCACCGACGAACTCGGCGGCGGCGGGGCGGCGACCTGCAACGAGGCCATCGGGCCGAACCGCGGCGCCAACGCCTACTACGACATCGTCGGCGGGCAGTTCCAGTTCAAGGGCTACTTCAAGATCCCCAGGCACCAGGCCGACAGTGAGAACTGCGTGGCGCACAACGGCTCGCTGATCCCGGTCAAGGGCCGCGACATCATGGTGCAGGCGTGGTACCAGGGCGGCATCTCGGTGGTCGACTTCACCGACTCCGCGAACGCCCAGGAGATCGCCTACTTCGAGCGCGGCCCGGACAACACCGCGCCGGCGCTGTCCGGCGGCTTCTGGTCCGCCTACTACTACAACGGCTACATCTACGGCTCGGACTTCAACCTGGGCCTGGACGTGCTGAAGATCAACGACCCGCGTACGAACAAGGCCAACGGCGTCAAGATGCGTTCGCTGAACGTGCAGACGCAGGCGTCCTACCCCGAGCGTGGCCACGGCCACGACCACTGGTAGCTCCCGTGGCGGGGGTGTCCCTCTCGCGCCGTTCCCTCGTCATGGCGGCCGCGGCCACCGTTCTAGCGCTGGCGGGCACGCCCGCGCTGGCCGCCGACATCCCGCCGCCCGACACCGTGGTCACCAGCCCGAACGTGACCCACGTGCTGAACGTCCCCAAGCCCGCCCCGATCGCCGGCACGATCAACACCGACATCGCCTTCCAGGGCGACTACGCCTACGTCGGCAACTACGGCGGCTTCTCGATCTACGACATCCGGGACCCCAGACGGGCCAGACCGGTCAGCTCCGTCGTCTGCCCCGGCGCCCAGATGGACGTCTCCGTCTACGGCGACCTGCTGTTCGCGGCCGTGGACTCCTCGCGCAACGACGACTCGTGCAGCAGCACCGGTCAGAGCGCCACGGTCAAGGAGTCGTGGGAGGGCGTCCGCATCTTCGACGTCTCCGACAAGACCAACCCGAAGTACATCAAGTCGGTCGAGACCAACTGCGGCTCCCACACCCTGACCCTGGTGCCCGGCAAGGGCCGCGACCGGGACCGGAACGTCTACGTCTACGTGTCGTCGTACCAGCCGTCCGACTCCTTCCCCGACTGCCTGCCGCCGCACGACAAGATCTCGATCATCAAGGTGCCGCTCAGGGACCCGGCCGGCGCCGCGGTCGCCGCCACCCCCGTGATCTTCCCCGACGGCGGCAACGAGACCCAGCCGGGCCTGCTCCTGCCAACCTCCGGCTGTCACGACATCACCGCCTACCCCGAGAAGGACATCGCCGCGGGCGCGTGCATGGGTGACGGCGTGCTGTTCGACATCTCCGACCGGCTGAACCCGAAGGTCACCGCCAGGACCACCGACCCGAACTTCGCGTTCTGGCACTCGGCCACGTTCAGCAACGACGCCAGGAAGGTCGTCTTCACCGACGAGCTCGGCGGCGGCGGGGCGGCGACCTGCAACGAGGCCACCGGCCCGACCCGCGGCGCGGACGCGATCTACGAGATCGTCAAGGGCAAGTTCGTCTTCAAGAGCTACTTCAAGATCCCCCGCTACCAGGCCGACAGTGAGAACTGCGTGGCGCACAACGGCTCGCTGATCCCGGTCAAGGGCCGCGACATCATGGTGCAGGCGTGGTACATGGGCGGGCTGTCGGTCTGGGACTTCACCGACAGCGCCAACCCGAGGGAGATCGGCTACTTCGAGCGCGGCCCGCGCGGAGCGGGCGGCGGCGGTGGCATCTGGTCCGCCTACTACTACAACGGCTACATCTACGGGGCCGACTTCCACGAGGGCCTCGACGTCATCAAGATCGACGACCCGCGTACCGACAGCGCCAAGCGGGTGCGCACCGACCGGTTGAACGTGCAGACGCAGGGCTCGTACCACGGCCGGGGGCACGGCTGAGGTGACGGCCCGCGCCGCCTCGGCGGCCCTCGGTGAGTGCGGTCACTGAGGCGGCGCGAACCCGCCCGGAGTCGCCTGCGGCGGCTCCGGCGCGGACGCCGGACCCTGCTGCGGCGCGGGGCCGGGTGGACCGTAGAACGGTTGCCGCGGTGCCGGTCCGGGCGGACCGTAGGCAGGCTGCTGCGGGGGAGGCCCAGGCGGGCCATACGCAGGCGGTTGCGGGAAAGCGCCGGGCGGTCCGTGAACGGGCTGCTGCGGGGCGGCACCGGGCGGCAGGCCGTTCCCCATGCCCGTTCCCGTCCCCATGCGCTGGGCGAAGCGCACCTGCTCGCGGCGGCGGCGCTCGGCCAGGACGGCGCTGAGATAGGCGTGCGGCGGCACCCCCGCCGGAGCCACAGGCGAGACGAAGGCCGCCACCTGGGTCGCGATCCGTACCCCCATGTCGTGCCGCACCTGCGGCGACAGGTCACGCCAGCGCGTCAGGTACTGCCGGGCGGCCTGGGCCACCTGCTCGGGCAACTGGGACAACTCCAGCGTCGCCGCCCAGCTCGCGAGCTGCGGCGGCATCACGATGGACTCGCCCGTCGCGCGCGGACCCCGCTCGGAGATCACGATGGTGCCCGCGAACACGTCGCCGAGCCGCTTGCCCCGCTGCGAGACCAGCGACGCGATCAGCGCCGGCGCTCCGGACAGCACCCAGAACTCCAGCACCCCCGCCAGCCCGCGGAACAGCGCCTGCCGGAAGCGCTCGGGGCTGCCGTCGTCGCTGACCACCCGCAGCCCGAGCGCCAGCTTGCCGAGGCTGCGCCCCCTGCTGACGGACTCGAAGATCACCGGGTAGCCGAGCAGCACGAGCACGACCAGGACGATCATGACGGCCCCGAACATGGCGGGGTCGCTGACGGCGGCGAACGCGCCTAAGAGCGCGTAGGCGGCGAGCAGCACGGTGAACTGCACGGCCATGTCGATGATGATCGCCAGGGCCCGGGAGGGCATCTGCGCCACCCGTACCTCGACCACGACGGCGTCGCCGGTCACAACCTCTGACATATGTGGAGCCTAACGGCTCTGCCCCCGTGATTGAGCGGCCAGAATGTTCGGGTGGACATCGAAGCGTTCGTCACGGCACACCGGCCCGTCTGGGACCGGCTCGACCACCTGGTCAAGCACCGCTCCTCGCTGACCGGCGCCGAGGTGGACGAGCTGGTCGAGCTGTACCAGCGGGTGGCCACACACCTGTCCATGGTCCGCTCGTCGAACAAGGACCCGATGCTGGTCGGACGGCTGTCCGCGCTGGTGGCCAGGGCCAGGTCCGCCGTCACCGGCGCGCACACCCCGGCCTGGCGCGAGGTGACGCGCTTCTTCACCGTGACCTTCCCCGTGGTGGCCTACCGGGCGCGGTGGTGGTGGCTGGCCAGCTCGGTGGCGTTCCTGGTGGTGGGCTGGGTGATGGGCGCGTGGGTGGCGGCCAACCCCGACGTGCAGGCGTCGATCGCCAGCCCCGACGAGATCACCCGGCTCGTCAACGAGGACTTCGCCGACTACTACTCGGAGAACCCGGCCGCCTCCTTCGCCAGCCGCGTGTGGGTCAACAACGCCTGGGTGGCGGCCCAGATGATCATGTACGCGGTGCTGCTGGGGCTGCCGATCCCGTACGTGCTCTACGCCAACGCCGAGAACGTCGCCGTCTCCGGCGGGCTCATGGCCTCCCGCGACAAGCTGGACATCTTCTTCGGCCTGATCCTGCCGCACGGCCTGCTGGAGCTGACCGCCGTGTTCCTGGCGGCGGCCGTGGGCATGCGCCTGGGCTGGACGGTCATCGACCCTGGCCCGCGCAGGCGGGTGGAGGCGCTGGCCGAGGGCGGCCGGGCGGTGATGAGCGTGGCGATGGGGCTGGTCGTGGTGCTGTTCGTGTCGGGGCTGATCGAGGCGTTCGTGACCCCGTCGGGGCTGCCCACGTGGGCGCGCGTCGGCATCGGCGTGCTCGCCGAGGTGGCCTTCCTCGCGTACGTGATCGTCTTCGGCCGCCGGGCGCTGCGCGCGAACGAGAGCGGCGACATCGAGCGCGCCCCCGACGTCGCCCCCACCGCCTAGAGCCGTCCCGCGGCCTTCAGCGCCAGGTACGCGTCCGCCAGCGCGGGCGCGATGTCCTCCGGCGGCGCGTCCACGACCTCGACCCCGTGCCGCCGCAGCCTGGCCGTGATGCGCCTGCGGCCGAGCTGGGCCTGCTCGGCAGCCGCCGCGTCGTACACCTCCTCGGCCGTCTCGCGGCGGGCCGTCATGGCCGCGACGGACGGATCGGACACCCCGGCCACCAGCAGCAGGTGCCGGGAGGAGAGCTGCGGCAGGACCGGGATGAGGCCCTCGTCCATGGCGGCCGGGTTCAGGTCGGTGAGCAGCACGACCAGGCAGCGCCGCTTGGCCCGCGACAGGATCGCCGCCACCATGCCCTGCGCGTCGGCCTCGACCAGCTCCGCCTCGATCGGCGCCATCACGTTGACCAGCGACGACAGCAGCTCGGTACGCGACTCGCCGCTCACCCAGGCACGTACGGCCCGGTCGTAGGCGAGGAAGTCCACCTGGTCGCCGGCCCTGGCGGCGAGCGCGGCCAGCAGCAGGGCGGCGTCCATCGACCAGTCGAGACGCGGCCAGCCGGGCGCGGGCCGGGGATCGGGCTGGACGAACAGCCCGCCGCCGCCCGCCTCGGCCCCCGCCATGGGAACCGGCGCGGCGCCGACCCGGCCCGCCGAGGTGCGGCCGGTGTCGAGCACGATCAGCACCCGGCGGTCGCGCTCGGGCCGCCAGGTGCGGACGACGACGTCGTGCCGGCGCGCGGTCGCCCGCCAGTCGATGGAGCGCACGTCGTCGCCCACCACGTACTCGCGCAGCGAGTCGAACTCGGTGCCCTGCCCGCGTACCAGCGCCGGGTGCTGCCCGTCGAGCTCGCGCAGCCGGGCCAGCCGGGACGGCAGGTGCTTGCGCGACAGGAACGGCGGCAGCACCCGGACCGTCCACGGGGCCCGATGATCGCCCTGCCGGGCGGCCAGGCCCAGCGGGCCGAGCGAGCGCACCGTGACCGCCACGGAGGCGCGGTCGCCGCGCCGGAGCGGGGCGAGCGTGACGGCGATCTTCCGGCGTTCGCCGGCGGGCACGTCGAGCGGCGCGACCCGGGGCCGCGCGCCCGCCGAGGGCGGCCAGGCGTCCCTGAGCAGGCCGCGTACCCGCCTGCCGCCGGGGTTCTCGACCACCAGCTCGACCGTGGCCTCCTGGCCGAGCCGGACCAGCGTGTCGCCGGAGCGGTGCAGGCGCAGCGGGCGTACGGCCCCCGCGAACACCAGGTCCACGACGATCCCGGCGGCCAGCAGCAGGCAGACCCCGGCCAGCGCCGCCCCGGGCTGCGGCGCGAACAGCACCACCACGATCCCGACCGCCGCGACCAGCCCGGCGCGTCCCGTCAGAGCCATTGCCGCACCACGCTTCCGGCCGTCAACGCGGCACCGGGACCGAGGCCAGGATGCCGTCGAGCAGGCCGTCGGCGGTCGCGCCCTCCAGTTCGGCCTCGGGACGGAGCTGCACGCGGTGCCGCAACGCGGGCCTGGCCAGCGCCTTCACGTCGTCGGGGGTGACGTACGGGCGGCCCGACAGCCACGCCCACGCCCGCGCGGCGGCCAGCAGCGCCGTCGCCCCACGCGGCGAGACGCCGAGCTGCAGCGACGGGGAACTCCTGGTGGCGCGGGCCACGTCGACGATGTAGCCGAGCACCTCGGGCGCGACGTGCGTCCGCGCGGCCGCCTCCCGGCCCGCCGCCAGGTCCTCGGCCGAGGCGACGGCCTTGACCTCCGACAGGTCGCGCGGGTCGAACCCGCGGGCGTGCCGCTCGAGCACGGAGATCTCCTGGTCGCGCGGCGGCAGCGGCACGGTCAGCTTGAGCAGGAACCGGTCGAGCTGGGCCTCGGGGAGCTGGTAGGTGCCCTCGTACTCGACGGGGTTCTGGGTCGCGCACACCACGAACGGGTCGGGCAGCTTCCTGGCCGAGCCCTCCACGCTGACCTGCCGCTCCTCCATCGCCTCCAGCAGCGCCGCCTGCGTCTTCGGCGGGGTGCGGTTGATCTCGTCGGCGAGCAGCAGGTTCGTGAACACGGGCCCTTCGCGGAACTCGAACTCCGCGGTCTTCGTGTCGTAGATCAGCGAGCCGGTCACGTCGCCCGGCATCAGGTCGGGCGTGAACTGCACCCGCTTGAAGTCCAGCGTCAGCGCCGCGGACAGCGTGCGCACCATCAGCGTCTTGGCCACGCCCGGCACGCCTTCGAGCAGCACGTGCCCCCGGCACAGCAACGCGATGACCAGCCCCGTCACGACCGCGTCCTGACCCACCACGGCCTTGGAGACCTCGGCGCGCAGCGCGCCCAGCGCCTCCCTGGCCGAGTCGCCCTGGTCGGTCGGCACGCGGTAAGTCTCCTCAAAGTTCACTGATCTGCCTCTCCATGAAGTCCAGATATCCGGCCAGCCCGACGAGCCCCGCGTCGTCGGCCGGCGGCGGGCCGTACAGTGCCGCGCCGACCTGCTGCGGGTCCTGCCCCGTGCGGTCGGCGAGCGCCGGGACGATCTCGTGCCGGCCCGCGCCTGAGGCCAGCCCGAGCCTCGGGGTGAGCCGGTCGATCGTGCCCGCGCGCAGCGAGTCGGCCGCGCGTTCCCTGGCGCGCCTGGCACGGTAGAGCCGCCCGCGCCCCTCGACGGTCTCGGACGCCCTGACGATGACCGGCAGCTTCTCCGTCACCACCGGACCCAGCCGCCGGCCGCGCCAGAACGCGGTGACGCCCAGCGCGATGATCGCCATGTAGACGGCCCACCGGACGCTGCCCGGCATCAGCTCGTACATCGACTGGCCGCGCTCGCCGGGCAGGTCGAGGACGGGCGGCGTCGCCGGGCGTACCAGCCAGGTGACGGCCTTGCCGGTGCCGATCAGGTTGAGCGCCAGCGCCGCGTTGCCGTCCTCGGCCAGACGCTGGTTGGTCATGAAGTCGCCGTCGCCGACCACGGTGATGACGCCGCTCGCGGACGGGAAGGTGACCAGGGTGTGCCCGTCGTCCGCCGGGTAGCAGCCGGTCGAGCCGGACGGCCCGCGCAGCACGATGCCGCCCAGGTACGCGCTGCCCGCGACGGTGGCGGCGGGCAGCCCGCACCCGGGTTCACGCGAGCGGGGCCGGGCCCCGCCCGGCTCGACGCGCACGCCGGGGGCCAGGGCGGCGAGGCCGAACACGTCGCCCACGATCAGGCGGTCGCCGGGGATCTCGGCCAGGTCGTACTCGTCGACGTAGGCGGTGTCGGTGACCAGCAGCAGCCGGTCGCCCGCCGCGCCCTTGGCGGCGGCGGCCGCCACGGAGTCGACCCGGTCGACGGTGACGCCCCGGTCGCGCAGCAGTTCGGCCAGTGCCCTGGAGCCGGACATCGAGGTGTCGTCGGGGTCGAGGCGGCGCTCAGGGGTGCCTTCCGAGCCGAGCAGCACGCCCAGGACCGAGACGAGCACCACCAGGGCGCCGAGCAGCACGATCAGCCGGCTGCCGCGCCAGGCGGAGCGGACGGTGGGGGAGGCCGGGTGCGACTGCCCGGCAGGGGCCTGGGGGGTGACCACGCTCATGCAGGGCCCTCGCCGATCCCGTTCCCGGCGGTCGCGAGCGGCGCCGGCCTGGCCTGGCGCAGGCGTTCGTCGAGGTCGGCCATCATCTCGTAAGCCTCCCGTGTGCCCGTCACCCCGCCGTACGTCACGTCGTCGAACGAGCGGGCGGCCACCGCGAGTTCCTGCGCGAACGCGGGCAGCGCCGTGGCCGCCTCGGCCGCCAGTTCGTCGGCGGTCCGGCCCGGCATGCCGTCGACCAGGGCACGTTCCTCCAGGTCGCGCGCGATGGCCCGGAGCCGCTCCTGCAGGGCCTCGCTCCAGCGGCCCTCCTGGGCCAGCCGCCCGGCGGCCTGCCGGTGCTCGACCGCGGTCAGCGCCCGCTCGCCGAACAGCCCGCCGGGCGCGGACGCGTTCTCGCGGGACGTCTTGCGCAGCCGCCAGGCCACCAGCGCGATCACCGTGAGGAGGATCAGTGTGATCACCACGGCCGCGATGACGCCGCCCGCGGTGCCGCCGCCGGTGGTGGCGTCCACCAGGTCGCCCAGGAACTGCACGACGTAGCGGTAGATCCGGTCGAACAGCGCTTCCACGCTGTACTGGGGCTTGAGGAGTTCCTGGGCGGCCTCGCGGGCGGCTTCGTCCCGGCCGATCGGGCTCACGGCCTGGCCGAGTTGGACGGGTGCCACAACTCGTCGGCCGAGGCGTGCACCCAGCCCTGGCGCTGCTGCTCGATGGCGGCCGTCTGCAGCACGAGGTCGAACGCCTCGCTGCGCATGCGCCGGTCGGCGTAGAGCAGGCCCGCGACCCCGGCCTCGAACGGGTAGGTGAACATCGCGCCGAGCGTGCCGCCGATCGCGATCAGCACGGCCGTCACGACGGTGTTGGTGACCGAGCCGGCGCCGAGCACTCCGAACATCGTGCCCGCCAGCGTGAACGGCACCGTCAGGATGCTCGCGACGAGGCCGACGAGCAGGGAGGTGAGCAGCAGGATGCCGAACACCCGCCAGAAGTCGCCGCTCACCAGGTTCCACGAGCGGCGCATCGCGTCGATCGGCCCGCGGCCCTCCAGGACCACGGCGGGCGAGGCGAAGGCGAAGCGGGTCCTGAAGAACAGGTAGTAGGCGAGGTAGGCGATGAGGAACAGGACCGTGAGCCCGGCGATCCAGCCGAGCGCGCCGGGGCCGGTGGCGTTCATGGCGACGGCCACCAGGAGCAGCACGAAGACGATCAGCGGCACGACCATGATCACGGCCATCAGCCCCACCACGCCGAACAGCGCCGGGATCCGGCTCTTGACGAGCTGCCAGGCCTCGCCGGAGCTGATGTTGCCGCCGAAGACGGCCCGGCCGAGGATGCGGGTGAGCACGCCGGTCAGCAGGGTGACGACGACGAACTGGATCGCGTAGGAGACGAGCGAGCCGGCGTACTGGCCGAGGATGCCGGACATCGTGTAGAGGTCGTCGCTGGAGCCGGCGAAGCTCTCGGGGTCGTCGAGCGGGCCGGACATGGTGTCGAGCAGGAACGCCTGGCCGACGGCCAGCGGCACGGAGGCGAGCAGGGCGGCCACCGCCGACAGGCCGAGCACGGCCTTCGGGTTCGACCGGATCAGCTTGATCGTGCCGTCCAGAATGTCGCCGAGACCCAGCGGGCGCAGCGGGATGATTCCCGGCCGGAGCGCCGGCTGATGCGGCATGTGGCCATATCCGGGCTGCTGCTGCGGATAAGGCGGATATGGTGTTTGGGGCCCGGGTCCGTACGGCGCCTGCTGTTGCTGGGGGTGCTGAACGGGCTCTGCGTGCGGCTGCCCGTAAGGGGTCTGTGGCTGTTGTGCGCCGGGAGCGGTCCACGGGGAGGCCGCCGGGGCGCTGTAGGGCGGGGGCTGTTCGGCCGACCAGCCTGATGGCGTCTCGGGCATGGGACCGTGACCGTCTGACATATCCCAATCCTGGCACGCTGTGCGGGCCATTGGTGTCACGGAGCGGATTCGTCGGCTCATCTTGCCCGCATTCACGGAGGAATCAGGGCAAGGTTCGCGTCCGGGGATGGCCGAAAGTCGCCCTGTTACCGCAGACTGAGATAGCGGTCGCGGGGGCGGACCTAAAATTCGCCTTTTGTAGGGCTCAGGTCACACTCATGGGCCAACCAAGGGTAACCTTCAGCGATCGTGCGGGTATGTCCCACAATGCGTAGAACGAATGAGGGGCCATGAAAGGTCGCGTGCTGGTCGTCGACGACGACGCCGCTCTCGCCGAGATGCTGGGGATCGTGCTGCGAGGGGAAGGCTTCGAGCCGTCATTTGTCTCCGACGGCGACAAGGCCCTCGATGCGTTCCGGGATACACGCCCGGACCTGGTGCTGCTCGACCTGATGCTGCCGGGGGCCGACGGCATCGACGTCGCGCGCAGGATCAGGGCTGAGTCGGGGGTGCCCATCGTCATGCTCACCGCCAAGAGCGACACGATCGACGTCGTGCTCGGTCTGGAGTCGGGGGCCGACGACTACATCGTCAAGCCGTTCAAGCCGAAGGAACTGGTCGCCAGGGTGCGCGCGCGGCTGCGCCGCACCGACGAGCCGACCCCCGAGATCCTCCAGATCGGCGACATCACGATCGACGTGGCGGGTCATTCGGTCAAGCGCGGCGAGGAGACCATCAACCTCACGCCGCTGGAGTTCGACCTGCTGGTGGCCCTGGCCCGCAAGCCGCGCCAGGTGTTCACCCGCGAGGTCCTGCTCGAGCAGGTGTGGGGCTACCGGCACGCCGCCGACACGCGGCTGGTCAACGTGCACGTGCAGCGGCTCAGGGCCAAGATCGAGAAGGACCCCGAGCACCCCGAGATCGTCGTCACGGTCAGGGGCGTGGGCTACAAAGCCGGCCCGGCCTGACCCCCGGCCCACCCCTTCATGCCCCCGACGAGGACGAGAGCCCGCAGACGGACACTCCGCCAGATTCTCGGCGGCGTCCGCCGGCGGGTTCGCCGTGCGGCGGGCAGGACACGCAGCGTCTGGCGGCGCTCGCTCCAACTCCAGGTGGTCACCAGCACGCTGGTGATCTCGGTGATCGTGGTCGTCGTGCTCGGCATGTTCCTGTTCGGGCAGATCAACAAGTCGGTCGTCGACAGCAGCCAGCGCTCGGGTGCCGGCGAGGCGACCGCCGACCGGCTGCAGATCGCAGACGCGCTGTCACCCGAGGCCGACGACCAGGACAAGTCCGTCGACGGTGGCAAGCGGGGCACAGGCAACCTGCTCGACGAGGTCATGAACACCGTCACCGGCTCGGGTGAGGGCGGCGCCCGCAAGCGCTACGACGTGCTGATCCTCAACTGGACGACCCCGGGCCACTCGCGCGCCTCCGGCCGGATCGTGCCCGAGGACGTGCCGCTCGGGCTCAGGCTGAGCCTGCAGCGCAACATCCGCGAGTACAAGTACGAGAAGGTCGTCCAGTTCATCCAGCCGATCAGGTTCCGCGGTGAGAGCCAGCCCAGGCTGACGTACGTGGTCGGCGGCATCGTGCACCTGACCACCAACGGCCGCACGTACGAGGTGTACCACTTCTTCCCGTTCGACGAGGAAGAGGAACTGCTGTCCAACGTCCGGCTGGCCATCGTCGTGGTGGGCCTCGGGCTGGTGCTGCTGCTGGCGGCCATCGCCTACCTCGTCGCCCGGCAGGTGGTCACCCCCGTGCGCCTGGCCCGCCAGGCCGCCGAGCGCCTGGCCTCCGGCAAACTGGACGAACGGCTCAAGGTACGCGGCGAGGACGACCTGGCCCGCCTGGCGAACTCGTTCAACGAGATGGCCGCCAACCTGACGCTGAAGATCCACCAGTTGGAGGAGCTCTCCCAGGTGCAGCGGCAGTTCGTCTCTGACGTCTCCCACGAGCTGCGCACACCCCTGACGACCGTCCGGATGGCCGCCGACCTGCTGTACGACGCGCGCGAGGACTTCGAGCCGATGGCCTCCCGCTCGGCCGAGCTGATGCAGGCCCAGCTCGAACGGTTCGAGTCGATGCTGGCCGACCTGCTGGAGATCAGCCGCTACGACGCCGGAGCCGCCACGCTCGACCTCGACCCCGTGGACATCCGCGACGTGGTGCTGCGGGCGATCGGCGACTCCGAGGCGCTGGCCGAGCGGCACGCCACCCGCTTCGAGCTGCGGCTGCCGAACGAACCCTGCATGGCCGAGATCGACAACCGGCGCGTCGAGCGCATCCTGCGCAACCTGCTCTTCAACGCCATCGAGCACGGCGAGGGCCGCGACGTCGTGGTCACCGTCGGGGCCGACCGGGACGCGGTGGCCGTCGCCGTACGCGACCACGGCATCGGGCTCAAGGCGGGCGAGGACACCATGGTCTTCGACCGTTTCTGGCGGGCCGACCCGTCGCGGGCCAGGACCATCGGCGGCACCGGGCTCGGCCTGGCCATCTCCCGCGAGGACGCCTCCCTGCACGGCGGCTGGCTGCAGGCATGGGGGCAGCCCGGCGAGGGCTCGCAGTTCCGGCTCACGCTGCCGAGGAACGCCGGGGCCGACCTGAAGGGCTCGCCGCTGTCGCTCGTGCCGCCCGAGATCGAGATGCGGCGCACCTGGCGGACGTCCATGACGCCCGTGCTGCTGCCCGCGACCGGAGACGGGGCCGTCGATGACGAGGACTAGACGCCTCGGCCTGATGGCCGCGCTCGCGGCCGCCATGGTCTGGATGAGCACCGGCTGCACCGTGATCTCGATGGGCGGCCCGTACACGGTGGACAACGACGACGGGGGCGGCGACCCGCTCAACAAGCCGTTCCAGCGCATGATCGCCATCGCGCCGCAGCCGAACTGGGGCCCCGACGACACGATCAGGGGCCTGCAGGCCGCCATGGCCGCCTACGAGGACGACCCGTCGATCCTGGCCGAGTACCTGACCCCCGAGGCGCGGAGCAAGTGGACGGCCGGGGGCCCGGTGACGGTGATCCAGGACGCCTTCGACGTCGTGCTGCCGCCGCCACGCGAGACCGGGACGACGGTGAAGATCATGCTCAAGGGGCACTGGGCGGCGCGCATCAACGAGGACGACTCGTACACGCCGACGAGCGCGCCGTGGGAACGGCCCTTCGAGCTGGTCAAGGTCGGGCAGGGTTACCGCGTCAGCGACCTGCCCCCGGGGCTCGTGCTCACCGAGTCGGACGTGGCCCGCGCCTACCGGCAGACGAACCTCTACTACCTGAGCCGCCACACTCAGGACCGGCAGGTGGTCGATCGCGTCCGCCTGCGGCTGAACACCACCGAGAGCTTCGCGCAGACCGTGCTCAAGCGCCTGCTCGAACCGCCGACCGAGGCGCTGCGCGGCGCGGTCACCTCCAGCTTCCCGTCCGGCACCAAGATCGAGTCGATCAGGTCGGGCGAGGACCGCGTGGTGATCAACCTGTCCGGCCCGCTCGACCCCCGCGACCTGAGCGTCGCGGAGGCGCTCAAGGGCCAGATCAGGAACAGCCTCGGCAGGAACGAGATCGCCAAGGGCCGCAGCATCGAGATCCAGCTCGACGGGGAGACGTACTCCATCGACCGGCCCGACACCGACGACCACTGGCTGGACGACGACATCGGCGACACCGCCTACTACGTCAACACCGGAGCGGTCCGCTACCTCAGCAAGGACGGCCCGGGAGGCGTCGTGGCCGGCGCGGCGGGGGAGCGGCGCGAGGGCTACGGCCACTTCGCCATCTCGGCCGGGGCCACGCCGCTCATCGCCGCCAGGACCTCGACCGGCATCTCGGTCGCGGGGCTCGCGCCGGAGGGGCTGTGGCAGGAGGTCATCCGCGGCACCGACCTCACCCCGCCCACGTGGAGCCGCGACGGGTCCCTGTGGACGTACGACGCCAAGAACGGCCTGCTGCGCTACGACCCGGCCAAGGGACGGACCGCGTCCGTCGAGGTGCCGGAGGAACTGGACCGGCTGGACGTGACCCGGTTCAGGATCGCCAGGGACGGCGTCCGGGTGGCGGTGACCATCGGCCCGAACACCGTGCAGATCGGGTCGATCACCGGCGGCGGGGCCGGGATGCGGCTGGCGAACCTGCGCCTCCTGACCACCACCGAGACCGGCGACGAGATCCACGACATCGCGTGGCGCGACGACGAGCACCTGCTCGTGCTGGTGGAGGGGCAGGCCGGGCAGACACTCAACGAGATCAACGTGGGCGACGGGGAGACCACCGGCGTGCCGCTGAAGGACCGGCTCGAGTCGCTGGCGGCACTGCAGGACCGGGTGCTGGCGGAGGTCAGGACGAAGGACGGCGGGGTCAAGCTGGTGGAGCTGAACCAGGACCGGCAGACCTGGGCCGACAAGATCAACTCCGAGGGCGGCGCTCCCGTGTTCCCGCTGGGCTGACCCGGCCACCTCCCGGCACCCCGGTGCGTTCCGTCACGGGGCCGGAACTGTCGGTGGCCGCCGGCATGCTGGGCCACGTGCTGACCGCCGTACTCGATCTCGTCCTTCCCCCGGCCTGCGCGGGCTGCGGCGCCAAGGGGGCCTCGTGCTGCCCGCGCTGCTTCGCGGCCCTGACCGCCCGCCCCGCCGGGCGCGGTCCCCGGCCGGGCCCGCCAGGGCTGCCCGAGTGCTGGTCGGCGGCCTCCTACGAGGGCGTGGTGCGCACGATGATCGTGGCGTACAAGGAACGGGGCGCGGTGGCGCTGGCCGGGGTGCTGGCCGAGGCGGTCACGCGTACGGTGCTGGTGGCCGTGGGGCTGGTGGCTGTGGGGCCGCCGGGGGAGTGGGCGGCCGGGCGGTTCGCCGTCGTGCCGGTGCCGAGCGCGCGGCGCAGCGTGCGGGGCCGGGGCCACGATCCGGTGGGCCGGCTGGCGGTGCTGGTCGCCGACCGGCTGCGGGCGCGCGGGCTGGCCGCCGAGGCGTGGGCCGGGCTGCGGCAGGCCGGTCCGGTGGCCGACCAGGCGGGCCTGAGCCGTGCCGAGAGAGCCGCCAATCTCGCGGGGGCGCTTCAGGTCGTGCCTGCCGCGAAAGGTCCTCCAGCGCGCTGTGCGCTGCTCCTGGACGACATCGTCACGACCGGCGCGACCCTCGCGGAAGCCGCGAGAGCCCTGCGTGCCGCCGGGGTCGTGGTGCCGCTGGCCGCGACCGTCGGCGCGACACGCCGAAGATCTTAAAAGTCATTACGTCACGGTCGGTAAAGAAAGATCCAAATCGAGATACTAGCCCGAGGGCCACATGTCACTTCCCTAGACCGAATCCCTTGCTGTTCGACGGACGTGAGCCCGCTACGCATAAGGGGTGCCGATCGGTTAAACAGGGCGTGGGAAGGCGCTTCCCGCCCGCCCCGCGATCACGGGCAGTGATCGTTTGGACGGAGGTCAAGCTGACATTCGTGCTGGATGCGGATAGCGTTCCTACATGGCACCCGTTCGGGTCCGTGGTTGCGCAGGGTCGGGGTCCCCGGCTCTGCTAGCCGATGCCAGCCGCAGGCAAAACGGTCCACGTAAGGCGACTCTTTGTCGACCGATCACGGTGCGGCTTAGGGATAAGTCCTGCCTTCCCGGGGGTCCAGATGTCCCCCGTCAGAAGAGAAGGGCAGTAGTGGCAACAGAGCTGCGAACCTCTCAGCAGGCGGATGTGGGGTCGAAGACCAGGTCGGCCGGGCGGGTGCCTTCCGAGTTCCCGGTACGCGATGTCGGAAGAGGGTAACGGTGACAGGAAGGCAGACAGTAGACCCCGTCCGACGTGCACGTCGTCGGGCGCTCTCGCTCAGTCGTTAGACCGAAGGGGGGCTGTTGCATGGACATCATCGTCAAGGGCCGGCACACAGGAGTGAGTGATCGGTTCCGCGACCACGTGACGACCAAGCTGGCCAGGATCGAACGTCTGGACAACAAACTCATCCGAGTCGATGTGGAGGTGTCGAAGGAACGCAACCCACGCCTCGCCGACCAGCGCGAGCGTGTCGAGCTCACCATTCACTCGCGAGGACCGGCCATCCGCGCCGAGGCCTCGGCCGACGACCGATTCGCAGCCCTCGACCTAGCCCTCGACAAACTGGAAGGTCGCCTCAGGCGGCTGGCCGACCGGCGCAAGGTTCATCACGGCAACCACTGCCCGCCTTCGGTGGCGAAGATCACCGCGGCGCTTCCCGAGCCTGCCGATCTGGCGTCCAGCACGCAGCCCGCCGTCCCCAAGCCGGCCGAGCCGACCGAGGACGAGCTGCAGCAGAAAAGCGACCAGCTCTACGACGACATCGTCCCGATCGAGATGGACGGCGACGGGCCGCTCATCGTCCGGGAGAAGTTCCACCGCGCCGAGCCCATGACCATCGACCAGGCTCTGTTGGAGATGGAGCTGGTCGGGCACGACTTCTATCTGTTCCGTGACAAGGAGAGCGGTCAGCCGTGCGTCGTCTACAACAGGCGCGGCTACAACTACGGCGTGTTGCGGCTCATAGAGCCCTGATCGCGCGCTGAAAGATCTTCTCGACCACCCGAGAACCGCGGGTACATGCCATCATGGCGGTTCAACGGCTCTGGCCCCCCGACGAGGAGGAGACGTGAGCGAGCTCAGTCTGGCAGCGACGAGCGAGCGAAGCGAGGCAAAGGCAGGCACGCGGCGGATCGTCACGAGACCGATCAGGGAGGTCTGGTGACCGAGTCTGGCGAGGCCCGCACTCAGGCGAGCGAGCCGATCCGCGTGCTGATCGTCGACGATCATGAGCTGATCAGGCGAAGCCTGGCGTTGGCGCTGGCTGCTGAGCCAGACATCGAGGTGGTCGGTGAGGCGAGCGACGGGCAGGAGGCGGTCGAACTGGCCGATCGCCTCATGCCCGACGTCGCGCTCATGGACGTGCGCATGCCCCGGCAGGACGGCATCGAGGCGACGAAGGGCATCAAGGCCTCCGTCCCCAGCACGCGCATCATCATGCTGACGGTGAGCGACGAGGAAGAGGACCTCTTCGAGGCCATCAAGGCGGGGGCCACCGGTTACCTGCTCAAGGACGTCCAGATCAACGACGTCCCGGCCGCGGTGCGCGGCGTGCACGAAGGCCAGTCGTTAATCAACCCGGCGATGGCGGCCAAGCTCATCAGCGAGTTCGCCAACATGAGCCGTAAAGAGGCCGAACGGCCGCCCCAGCTTCCCGTCCCCCGGCTGACCGACCGGGAGATGGAGGTCCTGCGGCTGGTCGCCAAGGGCATGAACAACCGGGAGATCGCCAAGCAGCTCTTCATCTCCGAGAACACCGTGAAGAACCACGTGCGCAACATCCTCGACAAGCTGCAGTTGCACTCCCGGATGGAAGCCGTGGTGTACGCGGTGCGGGAGCGCATGCTCGAGATCACCTGACGGAGCGGCGACGCGGGCTCGGCCGGGCCCCGACCCGGACGAACACGGCCGGCCCTGCGTGCCGCCCGCACCCGCGGCGCAGGATGGACACGGCGCAGGATGGACACGGCGCCGGGCGGGCGTGGGGGCAGCGCCGCGCGTCGGTCCGGTGTTGCGGGAAGCCAGTCTTGTGGGAAAGGCCACACCCCCCGTAGGACACGACGACCGGACCCGGACGTACGGCGACGGTGACCGTGCCGGACGTGGACCTACGGCGACCGTGCCCGACCCGGACGTACGGCGACGGTAACCGTGCCGGACGCGACCGCTGCGGCGCGGTGCTCGCCGGAGGGGTGGTCAGGGCGCGTTCAGGAGCGGGATCAGCTCCGGAGGGTCGGCGCGTTCGACGCGCACGGCGTCGCAGCCCACCCACTCGGCCGCCGACCACAGCGCGTCGTGTAAGGCGTCGGCCCACTTGGCGGGCTGAAGGCCGGGTTCCAGGCTGAGCTGCCTGGCCACCAGGGTCGAGCCCTCGCGGGCCGGGTCGACGCGGCCGATCAGCCGCCCTCCGGCCAGCACGGGCATGGTGAAGTAGCCGTGCACCCGCTTGTGCTTGGGGACGTACAGCTCCAGCGTGTAGGAGAAGCCGAACACCCGCTCCGTGCGCCCCCGATGCCAGATGAGCGAGTCGAACGGCGACACCAGCGTGGTGCGGTGACGGCCGCGCGGCTCCGACTCCAGGGCGACGGGATCGGCCCAGGCGTTGGCCTGACCCTGCTTGCCCGGCCAGCCGGCGACCGTCACGGGCACCAGCCCCGCCGCGCCGCTGAGCAGCACCTCGTCGAGGATCGCGGCGTAGCGGCCCTTGAGACGCAGGAAGTCGATGAGGTCGGTACGGTTGGCCACGCCCAGGGAACGGCCGGCGATGGCGGCCAGGCGCAGGACGCACTCCTCGTCGGACAGGTCGTCGGCCAGGAGGTCGGCGGGGACCACCCGCTCGGCCAGGTCGTAGACGCGCCGCCAGCCGACCCGGCGGCTGCACACCAGCTCACCGATGTCGAGCAGCCACTCCAGGCCGATCTTGGAGTCGGACCAGTCCCACCACGGGCCGCCGTTCTTGGCGCCGCCCACGTCGGAGGTGGTCAGCGGGCCGGAGTCGCGGACCTGGTCGAGCAGCTTGTCGACGTTGTCGGGCACCTCGTGCCACCGGAAGCGCCGCTCGCGGTAGGCGCGGCGGCGGAACGAGTAGAGCGGCCAGTGCTCGATGGGCAGGATGCAGGCCGCGTGGCACCAGTACTCGAAGCTCTGCGCGGGGTTGTGCCAGTAGGCGCGCTCGACCTTGGGGCGGCTCACCGCGCCGAGCCGCGCGTACGCGACCAGCTCGTGCGAGCGGGCCAGGACCGAGATCGTGTCAAGCTGGACGGCACCAAGCCTGCGCAGCATGGCGTGCACGCCGCCCTTGCGCGTGTCGGCGCCGATGAGACCCTGCGAGCGCAGGATGATCCGGCGGGCCTCGTCGGCCGTCAGGTCGATCGCACCGGTCATGCCTGCGACTCCGTATGGCGATGCATGCGAGCACCCTAGCGACGGCCACCGACAGAACCGCACACAGCACGGTCACCGCCTCCGGTCCCGCCCGACCGCCGGACGCCGACGGGAGCTCAGGCGGGAGGGGCCGGCTTCGGCAGTGGGGCACGCGTCTGCCGGGCGAGGAGAACCGGAAGGATCAGGGCAGGCATGGAAGCCGCGGGGCACGCGCCGCCGAGGGGGAACCGGTGGGGTCGGGGT
>NZ_SSXE01000194.1 GCF_021699195.1 Nonomuraea sp. MG754425
GGTGGGTGCCGGTGAGGTGGGGGGATCAGCGCGGGGTGTGCACGACGGGGTCGGCGACGTCGTGGACGCGCAGGTCGCCGCACATGCCCCAGCGCTCCTGGGGCGGGCTCTCCATGAGGGCGGAGTCCCGGAGGTGCGCGCCGTCGCCCCGTTCCAGGGCGTCGAGGATCTCGGCGGTGCGGCGGGCCTGCTCGGCGACCGTCGACTCCCAGATCTCCCGCCAGCCGGCCGCCTTGGGCCGGACCAGGGCGACCGCGCTGTCGTAGAAGCGCCGCAGCGCCTCGGGGCCGCCCCCGGCCAGCCGCAGGAAGCCGTCCACGGCCAGCTCCCGCCGCCGCTCGACCGCCGCCCGCACGACGTCGGAGCCCGAGACAGGCAGGGTGGCGGCCTCCCGGTAGCGCTCGGCGTCGGCGACGATCTCCGGCGGGAACGTCATCACGGCGTCACCGGCCTCCGGCAGCCCGGCGTTCGACATGACGACCACCACCTCCAGCCCGCCGCGGTTGACGGCGCGGTGAATGGTGCCGGGCGTGAACCACACGGTGGAGCCCGGCCCCAGCTCGGTCTCGCGCAGGCCGTTGACGTCGAGCGTCTGCAGCGTCCCGCGCCCGCCGATCACCACGTACGCCTCGGTGGAGGCCGTGTGCAGGTGCGGCGTGCCGCCTTCGAGCCCGTCGGCGCAGGCCCCGGTGTACACGGTCAGCCTGCTGACGGACGTGCCGCCGGGGAAGGTCATCGCAGCGCCCGCCTGCCGTGCTCGGCGAGCCGCGCGCAGCCCTCCTCGCCCCGGTC
Organism: Nonomuraea sp. MG754425; assembly: GCF_021699195.1. Taxonomy (GTDB): domain Bacteria; phylum Actinomycetota; class Actinomycetes; order Streptosporangiales; family Streptosporangiaceae; genus Nonomuraea. Next base: position 793 of record NZ_SSXE01000194.1, read on the forward strand.
GCCGTCGGCGATCACGACCGCGTACCGGAAGCGGATGGTCTCGCCGTCGGGCAGCGGCACCTCCTCGCTGAAGAACGGGGCCGGGTTCAGGCAGGCGAAGTGCTCGGTGCGGGCGAACCACTGCGGCGGATGTCGCGGATTGGCGGTGTCGTCCACGATGACGATCGTCGAGGCGTCGCCGGTCTCGTCGTGCCGGCCGCGGAAGCCGAACCACTCGGCCCGCCGGCCGCGCAACTCGTCGCCGCCCGCCCCGTCCGGCGACTGGATGACGCCGTCGGTGAACGAGCGGGGCCCGCGCCAGAACAGGCCGCCGTAGCCGGCGTTCTCGCGGCCCTTGGTGGTCGGGGAGCCGAAGTCGATCGTGGCGCCCGACACGTTCGTCATGGCCGTCTCGAAGACCAGCGCCCAGGTGGCGTCGTCGATCAGGGTCGTGGTCAGGGCGCGCCGCTCGTCGATGACGGGGGCGCCGTCCTGGGCGGTCCAGCCGAGCGCGTGCCCGATCTCGACGCGGCCGGGCCCGCCCGTGAGGGTGGTCATCTCGCGGTGCGTGGCGCTGCCGTTGTTGTCGAGCTGCACGTACTCGCCCTGGACGAACGTGGGCCCGCCCCAGAAGTTGTGCTCCCCCACGCACGGCAGCGACCAGGCGATGCCCTTGTGCCAGACGTGGTCGTGCGGCCGGAACAGCGACACCGGCCGCCCGCCTCGGGTGCGGATCGGGTGCAGGTACGGCTTCGGCGACTCCAGCACCGGCGTGTCGGGGCCGTAGACGTAGGTGAACAGCTCGGCGTCGCCCGCCGTGACGGCGACCGACCGGCCGAGCTCGTGCGTGGTCCGCAGGGTCACTGGTTCCTCCAGGGGGCGCCGGTGCCGTCCATGCGGCGGGCGAACGGGCTGCCGGCGGTGATCTGGCCGGCCCGTACCCGCTCGCCGGTGAAGGCGGAGGCGTACAGGGCGGCGATGAACTCCATCGTCTGCCGGGTGTCGGCGGCGGTGACCGGCGGCGCCTGGCCCGCGTCGAGCGCGTCCAGCACGGCGGCGAACCAGTCGCCGTGGCCGCTGGAGCCACTGCCGTGGTCCTGCTTCCACCGCTCGGCCAGGACGTCGTGGCCGGGCGCGGGGGTGATCGTCCAGTCGTCGTCGGTGTAGCCGTACAGGTGCTCGACCTCGACGGTGGCGTGCTCGTAGTCGAGGCGTAGCTCGGAGGTCTGCCGGGGCGAGACGACCGAGTTGACGACGGTGGCGACCGCGCCGCTCTCGAACGTCACCAGCGCCGCGGACACGTCCTCGGTGTCCACGGGGCGGGCCTGCCGGGCGGCCACGGCGGTGACCTCGCGCCACGGGCCGAGCACCGACAGCAGCAGGTCGAACTGGTGGATCCCGTGCCCCATCGTGGGGCCGCCGCCCTCCGACTCCCAGGTGCCGCGCCACGGGACCGCGTAGTACGCCTCGTCGCGGAACCACCGGGTGTGGCAGGTGGCCAGCAACGGGCGGCCGAGCTCGCCGGCCAGCCGCCGCAGCCGTACCGCCCCCGCGCCGAAGCGGTGCTGCAGCACGGTCGCGACGTGCGCGGACGAGCGGCCCTCCGCCTCGACGAGGGTGTCGAACTCGGCCAGCGACAGCGTCGGCGGCTTCTCCACCAGCGCCGTCACCCCCGCCTCCAGGCAGGCGAGGGCGAGCGGGGCGTGCAGCGCGGGCGGGGTGCACAGGTGCGCGATGTCGAGCTCCTGGGCGGCCAGCAACTCGTCGGTGCTCCCGTACGCGTGCGGCACGCCGTGCCGGTCGGCGAACTCCCGCGCCCGTTCGGCGTCCACGTCGGCCACGGCCACGAGCTCCGCCCGGCCGCCGGAGGCCCGCACGGCCTCGGCGTGGGCGTGGGCGATGGCCCCGGTGCCGATGATCGCGGCCCGGTAGGTGCGTTGAGACAAGATGATCCTCTGCTTCACGTTGACATGGGGACGTTCAGGGCGTTCAGGCGCCGTCGATCTCGGCCTGCAACTCGGTGATGAAGGACTTGGCCGCCTGCTGCGGGGTCTGCCGGTCGAACAGCACCTCTTCGGTGTGCCGCTTGATGATCGCCTCGATGCTGCTGGCCCCGTTCGGGGTCACCCTGGGGGCGGTGCCGACCTTGACCGTGTCGAGGTACTCGGCCGCCGCCTTGTCGTTCTCGCCGAGCTTGGGGGTGATGGCGGCGCGGACGGTCGGGTTGGCGGGCACGCCGCGGTCGGTCAGCATGATGTCGCCCGCCTCCTGGCTGTTGGCCAGGAAGTCCACGAACAGCGCCGCCTCGGCGGGGTGCTCGCTGCGCGAGGAGATCGACCAGTACATCGAGGGCTTGAAGTAGGCCGCCGGCGACGACGCCTGCGACTCGCCGGGCAGCCTGAGCAGCTTCAGCTTCTGGCCGCTGGCCGTGGCCAGCGACGGGAGCTGGGTGTTCCACCAGGTGCCGAGGGCGGAGGCGTTGGTGGCGGTGCCCGACTGGTCCAGCGCGCCACCGGCCCGCTCGATCGTCACCGACGCGGCGGGGGCGGTGCCGGCCTGCGCCAGGTCGCGGAGGTAGGTCCAGTAGCCGGCCAGCACGTCCTCGGGGACGGCGACCTTGCCGGCGTCGTCGAACACGGACGCGCCGTGCTGGCGGGCCCAGACGTTCAGGCTGCCCGCGTCGAAGCCGAACGACTGCACTCCGGTGATCTTGCCGCCGCCGGCCTTCGACACCTCGTCGCCGACCCGCTTGAAGTCGTCCCAGCTCCACGTGCCGTCGTCGGGCAGCTTGATCTTGAGCTGGTCGAGCAGGTCGGTGTTGGCGACGATCGCGTACGTGGCCAGCCCGACGGGCAGCGCGTACTGCTTGCCCTTGACGACGCCCGTGTCCAGGGCGGTCCGGTCGAAGTCGGCGGTCTTGAGGTGCTGGGTGGCGGTGCCGAGGTCGAGCAGGGCGCCGCGCTCGGCGTAGGAGGAGAGGTAGAGCTCGTCCATCTGGATGACGTCGGGCGCGTCGTTGGCGGCCACGGTCGTCGCGAGGCTCTCCCAGTAGCCGTTCCAGTCCTTGAACTCGCCCTTGACCGTGATGGTCGGGTGCTTCTTCTGGAAGGCGTCGATGACCTGCTGGGTGCGCTTGTGCCGCTCGTCGGCGCCCCACCAGGTGAAGCGCAGCGTGACCGGGTCCTTCGACAGCTCCTGTCCGGCGCCGCCGCCACCGCCGCCGCCGCAGGCGCTGAGCGTGAGTGCCGCCACGACGGCGAGAGCGATTCGTCTCATGATGATTCCCTGTTGACGGGGGGTGGGGGTCTACTTGCCGCCGGTCGTGGCGATGCCCCGGATGAGGTAGCGCTGGCCGACGAGGAAGGCGAGGAATACCGGGAGCAGGGAGACCACGCTCATCGCGAACATGGATCCCCACGAGGTGGACACCGTGGCGTCCACGAACGAGCGCAGCGCGACCGGCACCGTGTACATCTCCGGGTCGGTGAGGTAGATGAGCTGGCCGAAGAAGTCGTTCCAGGTCCAGATGAAGGTGAAGATCACCGTCGTGGCGAGGGCCGGGAGCATCAGCGGCAGGATGATCTGCACGAAGATGCGGGCGTGGCCGCAGCCGTCGATCCGGGCCGCCTCGTCCAGCTCGCGCGGCAGGCCGCGGATGAACTGCACCATGAGGAAGACGAAGAACGCGTCCGTGGCCAGGAACTTCGGCACCACCAGCGGCAGGAACGTGTTGATCCAGTCGAGCTGGGAGAACAGGATGTACTGCGGCACGATGATCACGTGGATCGGCAGCATGATCGTGCCGAGCATGATGGCGAACCACAGCTTCTTGCCGGTGAACTCCAGCCTGGCGAACGCGTAGGCGGCCATCGAGCAGGACACCAGGTTGCCGATGATGCAGGCCAGCACGAGGATCGCGGAGTTGGCCAGGTAGTGGCCGAACGGCGCGGCCAGCGCGGTCCAGCCGTCGGCGTAGTTCTGGGTCTGGAGGCTGTCGAGGACGAGGCCGGGACGGCGGAAGATCTCGTTGCCGGGACGAAGGGAGCTGACGACCATCCAGAGCACCGGATAGAGCATGATCAGCGCCAGCAGGATGAGGGCGGCGTGCTTGGCCGCCTTGCGCAGGAGGTCAGTCATCGTAGGTCACCCAGAACCTGGCGGCCCAGAAGTTGACGGCCGTGAAGCCGGCGATGATCACGAGCAGCAGCCAGGCGAGGGCGGAGGCGTAGCCCATGTCGAAGTTGCCGAAGCCGCGCTGGTAGAGGTACAGCGTGTAGAACAGGGTCGAGTCGGAGGGCCCGCCGCTGCCGCCCGAGACCACGAACGCCTGCGTGAACGACTGGAAGGCGTGGATGACCTGCAGCACCAGGTTGAAGAAGACGATCGGTGACAGCAGCGGGATCGTGATCCTCCTGAACTGCGTCCATCTGCCGGCCCCGTCGGTGGCGGCGGCCTCGTAGTACATGGCGGGGATCTGGCGCAGCCCGGCCAGGAAGATCACCATGGGCGCGCCGAACGTCCAGACGTTGAGCACGATGAGGGTGCCGAGCGCGGTGTCCGGGTTGGAGATCCAGCCCTGCCCCTCGATGCCGAGCACCTGGTTGACCAGGCCGTCGGCGCCGAAGATCTGCCGCCAGAGCACCGCGATGGCGACGCTGGAGCCGAGCAGCGACGGCAGGTAGAACGCCGACCGGTAGAACGCCAGGCCGCGCAGCCCCCGGTCGAGCACCAGGGCCAGGCCGAGCGCGGCGGCCAGTTGCAGCGGCACGGAGACCACGACGTAGACCAGCGTCACGCCGAGCGCGTGGTGCAGGCGGGTGTCGCCGAGCATGCGGGTCCAGTTGTCCAGGCCGTTGAAGACCGGGGGCTGGATCAGGTTGTAGTCGGTGAAGCCGAGGATGAACGAGGCCGCGATCGGGCCGGCGGTGACGAGCAGCAGCCCGGCGAACCACGGGGCCAGGAACGCGGCGGCGGCCTTGTTGTCCTTCTTGCCGCCGAGGGTGCCGCCGCTGCCCCGGCGCATGCGCTGCAACTCGCCGAGCGCGCTCACGCGGGTCTCTCCGACGGGGTCATCGGTGACCTCCTGTTACCAAGAGGCGGGGGGTGGGCCGCCTTGCGGGAAAACGTATTCCGCAGTTTGCATGCCCGTTACGCGAGCGTCAAGAGTGTTTCGGGGGAACTATCCGGCATGTGAGGGGCCTGCCGCCCGCTCAGGACCTCAGCGCACCGGCCGGAACTCCCGCCGCGAGACGGGAAAGGCCGGCCCCGCCGCCCCGGGCGGCGGCTACTCTCCGTGAGGACGCTACGGGCGGGCGCGGGTGCTGTCGCGGACGACCAGCCGGCCTTCCAGGATCAGGCGGCGGGCCGCGCCCGGCTGCTCCAGCGCGAAGCGCATCGCCTCGACGCCGTACCGCGCGAGCGGCAGGTCAACGGTCGTCAGCCGCGGCGTCACGTCGCGGGCGAGCGGGATGTCGTCGATGCCCGTCACGGAGACGTCGTCGGGCACCCGCAGACCGGCCTCGCGAAAACCCGACAGAGCGCCGATCGCCATGCTGTCGTTGGTGGCGAGAACCGCCTGCCTGCCGTCCATTCCCTCGGCCGCGAGGCTCACCGCCGCCGCGTATCCGCCCTGCCGGTTGACCGGGCACCGGACGACCCGGATATCGCGCTCGTCAACGCCTCCGGCCCGGAGTCCTTCGACGAATCCGGCCATCCGGTCGGCCATGTTGCGCATCTCCGGGGCGCCGGTCAATAGCGCCACCCGGCGGTGCCCGGTCTCCGCGACGAACGCGCCCATCGACCGCCCCGCGCCGTGGTTGTCGAGGTTGATCGAGTCGAAGGTCATGTCCGTGTGACCGACGATCACGACCCGCCCGCCCTCCCGTTCGTAGGCGGCCAGTTCCTTCGCCAGCCGGGCGTCGTCGAGATAGCGGCTCGACGTGAGCACGAGCGCGCGCGGGCGCAGCGACCGCAGCACGCGGACGGTTTCCGACTGCCGCTCGGGAGCGGCCATGGTGGACGACACCGTGACGAACGCCCCCGCCGTACGGGCCTCGCGCTCCATCGCCGCCACCACCACGCCCATGGACGGCGTGGTGAGGTCGTCGGCCACGAGCGCGATCGAGTCACTGGCCCGCCGCATCGCCCTGGCCGAGGCGTCCACCGTGTACCGCAGGGCGGCGGCGGCCGCCAGCACGCGGGCCTCGTACTCGGGGGCGACCTTCCGCGTGCTGCCGCCCAGGACCCGGGACGCGGTGGCGACGGAGACGCCGGCCGCCGCGGCCACGTCGTGCAGCGTGACCGTGGGTCTCGCCGCGTGGGGCATGCGCGGTGTCCTTTCCTGGAACGGGCCGGGGCAATGAAGCGTACTGTCATTCCCCGGGAAACCGTGAGGTGTGGCCCTCGTCACTACTTATGTGTGGATTCCTCCACAGTTGTTGTCGCGCGGCCTCCGTAATGTCCCTGCTGCCGGGCCAATCCGGCAGCACCGACAAGGGGGAGGAACCCGAAAATGCGTAAGACTCTCGCGATCGTCGCTCTGACCGGCTCGATGGCCGTCACCGGCCTGGCCCTCGGACCCACCGCCGCCCAGGCGGCCAGCACCGGTGCCACCAGCGCCACCACGGTGGTCAACTGGGGCAAGTTCTTCTCCGGCGACCGCAAGGCGTACACCTTCGGCCGGACGTGGAAGTCCGGCGGCAAGGTGTTCACGAAGTGGCACGGCGTGGACCGGCCCGGCGGCAAGAAGGGCTGGGTCTGGTTCGAGTTCTACCAGCACGGCTCCTGGCACAAGTTCAACCGGGCCTGGGACGGCAAGGTCACCGGCGCCTGGAGCGGCAAGGGGATCAAGAAGGTGTACACCTTCACCTGCTGGGCCGGCAAGTTCGACAACTGCGGCAAGAAGTACCGCATCTACTGATGACGCCCCGGAGCCCGAGGTGTCAGCGCGTCTGCCGCACCCCGCGCCGCCAGACGTCCACGACGGCGCGGGCGGCGGTGACGTCCGTGGTCGGGTCGCCGTCCACGAGCAGCAGGTCGGCGCGCAGCCCCGGCGCGATCCGCCCGCGGTCGGCGAGCCCGAAGCAGCGCGCGGTGACGCTCGTCGCCGCCGCCAGCGCCTGCTCGGCCGTGAGCCCCGCCTCCGTCAGGAGCCGCAGCTCGCGGTGCAGCCCGGCCCCGTGCACCGGCCCGAACGGCGTCGCGTCCGTGCCCGCCAGCACCGGCACACCCGCCCGCAGCAGCGCAGGCGCCGCGCTTGAGGCGTTGACCACCCCGGCCGAGTGCATGGGCACGTCGGTGATCTCCCGCTGGAACGTGGCCTTCGACCGCTCCGACATCCGGCCGGCGATCCTCGGGTCCCGCAGCAGCTCCGCGCCGCCCGGGTCGCCGGTGACGGCCTCGATGAAGGTGAGCGTGCTGATCACGAACGCGTCGTACGAGGCGATCCGGGCCGCCACCCGCTCGGCGTCCTCCTCGGGGACGTCCGAGTAGAGGTGCGCCAGGCCGTCCGCGCCCGCGTCGAGCGCGATGAACGCCTCCCTGGCGGTGACCGTGTGGGCGATCACCTTGAGCCCGGCGGCGTGCCCGGCCTCGACGAGGGCGGCGGCGAGCGCGGGCGTCAGGACGGGCAGGCGCATGCCGGACACGGCGCCGTCGTCCACGGCGATCTTCAGGTAGTCGGCGCCCTCGGCCAGCCGGGCCGCCACGAACGCCTTCGCCTGGCCGGAGTCGGCGACCGTGTCGAGACCCGCGCCGGAGTCGTCGCCGAGTGCCCGCATCAGGTCGGGGGTCATGAGCTGGGTCGGGTGCCCGCCGGGCGCGGTGGCGATCATGCTGGAGCTGCGCAGGTCGGCCACGTCGTCGCGCTCGGCGGCCAGCCGGCGCTGGGCGGCCAGGACGGGCGGCAGGTTGTTCATCTCCAGCTCGGTGGTGACGCCGAAGGTGAGCGCCTCGGCCAGGTCTCCGTCGTAGGCGTGCGTGTGGGCGTCGATCAGGCCGGGCAGCAGGGTCTTGCCGGTGCCGTCCACCTCGACGTCCGCGCCGGTGAACCCGGTGCCGGGCGCGGCGATGCGGTCGCCGTCGATGAGGACGTCGGCGGAGGGCACGGTCCGCTCGCCGTCGAAGACGCGGACGCCGCGGATCAAGGTGCGCATGAGCTTCTCCCGAAAATAGTTCGATGCCTAACTAACTCGGCCGAGTTGATTCCACGCCCGATAGTACGACACCTAACCATCGCTCACGCACCCACCCCCGGACCGCCGGCGGGCCGCCGCCCGAGACGGACGGCGGCCCTGGCCGTGGTGGATGGGGGTGGAACCTCAGCGGGAACCGGTCAGCGGGAGAACACCTGGAACTCCGCCGCCCTGACGTGCTCGCGCGCCGCGCTGGCCGTGGCGCAGTCGGTGGCCGAGTTCGGATCGTTGTCCTGCTCGCCCAGGTAGAGCGGGTTGCCGGTGCACTGCGTCGTGAGCACCCGCAACATCAGATGGGTGGCACTCGTGGCGCGCACGTCGAACGACTTGAAGATCATGTCCCCGCTCCGCGGCCGCGGCAGCGTGGCGTCGAACGCGTCCGCGCGGCTGGTGTAGATCTTCGTGAAGTTCGCCGGGTCGGCGCAGTCCGCGCCGCACGCCAGCACCTCGAAGGAGCGCAGGCTGGAGAACCGGTTCTGCGTGCCCGAGTCGGCCGGCTCGCTGCCGGGCCGCAGCAGGGCGCTCACCTGCACCCGGCGGACCGTGACCGGCTCGTCGCCCGCCAGGTCCACGACGACCGACTTGCCGGCCGGCGCGCCGGTGCGCGAGGCCCAGTTCGTGGCCTCCGTCTCGTCGATCAGCTTGTCCAGGTTGACGCCGTCGCCCGCCGCCGTCGCCCCGTTCACCGCGGCGGCGTGGTTGCGGGGCAGGGCCAGCGGGAGCGGCAGCGTGACGCCCGGGACGACCACGAACTTCACCCGCTTGTGGCCGAAGCCGGCGCCCGTCACGACGAAGTCGTACACGCCGGGCGTCATCTCAACCGTGTCGCCGAGTTCGGTCGCCGGGTCGGTGTCCGCGACCGGCATCGCGCGGGCCTCGTAGTCGCCCACGTACAGCCGCAGCACCGCGCCCTTCGCCTCGCCGAGCGGCTTGAGCTGGAGCGAGCCGTTGCGGCCCGCCGGGTCGACGAAGCTGGGTATCGCACTGGCATCGCTCGGACCGGTGCTGGTTGCCCCCTCGCCCAAGCCGTGCTCGGCGAACGCGCGCCACATGATGTCCTGGTTCGCCCCGCCGAAGCGGATCGCGTCGGCCGCCAGCAACGCGTCACGGTGATCGACGTAGTCGACCGCACCCGAGGCCATCAGCAGCAGCGCGTCGAACGAGACCTGCGCCCAGCGCCGGTTGCCCGGACACCGCTCCACCGGCGTCTTGCCCTCCGCGCACGAGAGCTGCTGCTTGGCCGAGCCCTTGCCGTAGCGCTTGACGAAGGCCGCCCGCACGTCGAACTGCGTGGCCGACCAGATCTCGCCGTCCGCGTGCGACTGCGTCCCGACGATGTCGTAGCCGAGGTCGCTGTAGTTCAGCGGCGACTTCGACATGTCGTAGTTCCTGATGCCGCGCTGCTTGTCGCCGGTGACGTAGCCGCCGGTGACGTACGGGGTGTCGCCCGCCGGGCGCAGGCCGTGCTCGAAGAGCTGCTCCATGGAGAACAGGTCGGAGGTGCTCTCGTTCATGGCCGAGGCCTGCGCGCCGCTCCAGCCGGCGGAGGGGCCGCCGATCATGCGGCCGGAGATCGCGTGCGTGTACTCGTGGCCGATGACCGACATGTCGTAGTCGCCGTCCACGCAGGGCGCGTAGAACGAGCCGGCGATCGGCTGCCACAGGTACATGTTCGTGATCGGCGCGACCCCGTCGGGCCCGGTGATCTGGTTGGCGTTGTCGCGTACGGACAGCACCCGCGCGCCCGCCTGGGCGTTGCCCTGCTCGGGATCGTTGCCGAGGCCGCCGCGGTCGCCGTTGTCGCCCTGCATGTTCCAGGCGGTCTCGGTGAAGCCGAGCCGGTAGGACCAGTCGTGCATGCGGTTGTGCATGGCGTTCAGGTTGGCGATGGCGGCTTCGAGGTCGCTCTCGCCCGGCTGGTCCAGCGCGGCCGGGTCGCACTTGGCCTCGTACCAGGCGTTCTTCCACGGGTAGACGTAGTCGCGGTTCGGCGTGAGCACGTTGGAACGGGTGCCGACCGAGAACGGGTCGCCGCTGGCGCGGTTCTCGACGGTCCTGGCCGAGTTGCCGATGCTGGTGCCGGTGGACTCGCCCGTGGTGTGGTCGACGTCCCACGGACGGCCGGTCGCGGGGTCGCCGCCGGTGACGTACTCGCAGCCGGGGCCGGGGCCTTGGCACCAGGTCTGGCGGGCGTCCCGGGAGGAGTAGTCGCCGGGCGGGTTCGCCGGGAAGACCTCCCACCTGGGGTTGTCCGGGTCGGCGTGGTGGTCGACCAGGTTCTCCCGCGTGATGACGCCGCCGCTGACCGCGTCCACGTGCGTGGTGTACCCGGCTTCCGCGCCCTCGGCCCCGCCGATCAGGACCACCTGGTACGCGCTGTGCACCCCGTCGGGCGCGGGCACCGCCACCGGCGTGGCCTGCTTGGTGACCGCGGAGGCCAGGTCGATGCCGGCGTCTTGGGCCGCGACCTGCATGGCCTGCTCCGCGGTGAGCCGCGCGGCCGGGGGCGCCTCGGTGCGGCGCGACAGCGACGACGTGACGTGCCGGATCCGGCCGTCGGACACACCGATCGCGACGAGCCCGTCCACGCCCGCCGGCAGGTCGCCGAAGCGCTGGCGCAGCAGCACGGCGGAACCCGCGCCGATCGGGTTGACCGCGACGGTCTCGAGCGCGTCCACGGCCCCGGCGCTCAGCCCGAAGACGGCCTCGTTGTCCTTGAGGTAGGCGCGGGCGGCCTGGACGGGGTCGGAGCCGAGCCCCTCGGCCAGCGGTTCGGCGCTGGTGACGGAGGCCGGGGTGCCGAGAGCGTTCCAGCGGATGTCGCCGGAGCCCACGGCCCTGCGCTGCGCGACCGGGGGCGGCACCCGGCCCTGGCGGTTGTCCACATCCGGTTTCTCGGAGTTCTCCGCCTGGAAGTCGTGGATCACCGGAGCCTGCCCGCCGGGTTCGCCCTGGGCGGCTCCCGCGAGGGGGAGGACCGACGCGATGAGCGCGGTGACGATGAGTGTGCTGCGTAACCAGGACCTGGTCGACACGTGTCCCTCCTGCGTGTCAGGGATGCGCAGGTTTCGCGCATCTCGCACGAGGTAACACCGGTTTTCTTGGGCTGACAAGATCTTGTAAAACCGGAAATATCAGCGTATAGGGGGTGAATAGTGCGGGACAGGTGGCCGGCGCTTCGACGGACATGAAGAGTCGTGCTCGATACGACCATCCCTTATGTGGAATGAGGGGTTCGTCCGCCGCGCCCGGCGCAGTTCCCGCACTGATCATTCAAACGGCGGCCCCGGCACCGCCGCAACCGATTATTCGGCCGCGAAAACGGAGGCGTAGACCGTCCGCCCGTGCTCGGTGACCACCTGCCCGGCCAGCCCGCCGCCGGTGAGCGTGGACAGCCGCAGGTCGAGGTAGCGCTCCTCCTCGACCAGCCGCACGTCGCCGGCGGGCGCGGGCAGCCACGAGACCACCTCGGCCAGCCGTGCCGCCCGGTCGCGCGCCAGCTCGGCACGCAGCCCGGCCAGGCTGTCCGCGTCGTACGGCCGCGCCGCCCCCGGCTCCGGCTCGGCCCGCCACGCGGCCACGCCGTAGGCGAAGCAGACCAGCGCCATCCACACCTCGGCGAAGTACGCCGGGTCCGGCGCCAGCTCCAGCCCCGCGAACCGGTCGCCGACGAAGAACAGCGCCCCGACCTGCCCCGGCATCAGCTCCAGTCGGCTCCGGAACTGGGTCAGCACCGCCCGCCTGCGCGACAGGATCTGCTCCAGGTGCCCCCGGGACGGCAGCCCGGACGCGCGGTTGAGCTCGCTGATGTCCGGCCAGAGCTTGGCGTGGTCGTGCCGTCCGCGCAGCCGCAGGGCCTGGGCCCGCAACTCCAGCGGCAGCACGAAGAACCACTGGTCGCGCCCCTCCAGGTAGCCGCCCTGAGCGGCCTGCACGCAGCAGGCGTCGTCGAAGCGCCTGGTCTGCCCGGCGCCCATCAGCGCCGAGGCGCACAGGGCGTGGTTCTGCGCGGCGTCCTGGATGTAGCCGATGTGCAGCGGCACGATCGCCACGCCCTCGCGGGCGCCGTTGTGCAGTTCCACCCGTCCGTACCCGACGACCCGGTGCAGCTTCAGCCCCGAGCGGGGCGGGACGACGCCGGGACGGACGGGCCCGTACACCGGCACCATCGTCAGCGCCCCGGCGCGCTGCGGGGTGCCCGCGCGGTGCGCGCCCAGGTCGAACGGCGCGGGCAGGATCGTGGCCAGGCTGGTCATGTCCGTGCTCCTTCCAGCCGGGCCAGCATCGTCGTGCGCAGCCAGGCACGGCCGGGACGGCAGTGGGCGAACACCCACGGCAGCAGCCCGGCGAAGTCGTCCTGGTGCCAGAACGGCCGGCGCGGCAGCTCCGGCGCGGGGTCGCGCAGGGTCAGGTCGTCGCCGCGGGTGAAGGTCGCCTGGCAGAGCACCACGGGAGTGCCGGCCCCGGCGCGCGGCAGCGTGGCCACGACCCTGGCCAGGTCGCCCGGCAGGTGGTTCTCGTAGCCGTCGGTGACGACCACCACCAGGTCGGGGCCGGTGCCGAGCGCGTCGAGCAGGGCGACCGCCAGGTCGGCCGAGCCCGCCGGGGCCCGCGCCGTGCCGCCGGTCTCGACGACCGTGAGCCGCTCGCACACCTCGGCCAGCACCAGCCGCAACGCCACGGCCTGCGACATCACCGCCCACTCGCGGTCGCCGTACCCGCGCATGGAGCCGGAGGCGTCCAGCACCACGGCCACGTTCGCGGCCAGGCGGGGCAGCCCGCGGGTGGCCCGCGCCACGTACCCGCGCAGGGCCGGGAGCAGTTCGGCGGCCGGTCCGCCCCGGTACAGGTGCACCAGGGTCGCGGCGATGTCGCCCCGGTTGGTGGGGGTGACGACCGGCGGGTGCTCGGTGATCGGGTCGAGCGGCGCGGGCGGCTCCCGCGGGGCCGGCGCGCCGTACGTGCCGGGCCCGTAGAGCGCGCGCAACCGGGCGATCGCCGCCGCCGGGTCGGCGGTGAACCGCAGCAGGCTCCTGCGCAGGTACGCCGAACCGGTGTCGCCCTCGGCGGCCAGCCGGGCGCAGGCGCGCGCGGTCGCCTTGCCGAGCGCGTGCTCGAAGCAGTCGGCCAGCGCCGGACGGCGGGCCTCGATCAGCGCGTCCGCCTCGGGATGTTCCAGCACGAAGGCGACGATCGCCCTGGTCGTGTGCTTGTGGTTGGCGCGCAGCCGGCGCAGCGCGAGCAGCGCCGTGACGGCGTGCGCGGGCGGCAGGCCGAACATCAGCGCCCTGACCGCCTTGCCCAGCGTGGCCCGGGTGGCCTCGTCGAGGCCGTCCTGGGCAGCCGCCAGCGTCGCCAGCAGCACGCGGGCGCGCTGCCAGGCGAGCACACCGGGCACCAGCGCGAGCAGCGCATACCCCTCGGGGTCGCGCTGCTGGGCACTGCGGTGGAGCTCCGCGTCGTCCCAGACCGACCCGCGACCCCGGCGAAGCTCCAGAGGGACGTCATGGGTTCGGAAATGCGAGAGAAGAGGTGGTATGTCCACGACACAGGAGTTTAGGAATTCGCCGCCGGAATTGACATCGAATTTTCCGGCGTCACAATCGCGTTAATTCTCGTCCGCCGCCGTGATTTCCGGGTCGCGCGTCATGTCGAGCGTTTTTCCGGCGTCTTGACATCCAGCCAGACGAGCCGGTGGTCGGAGCCCGGGAACGGGAACACCCCGGTCAGCCGCGACCGCGGATCGGCCGGCAGTGGTCGAACTCGTTGACGAGCAGCACGTCGGGGCGGGCCCGCTGGATGATCTCCGCGATCACCCCGGCCTGGACACTGCCGGGCGCGGACACCTCGCGCACCAGCACTCCCTCGGCGGCCCGGTTGAGCGAGGCGTTGAAGGTGGCGAACCTGACCCGGCCGGCGGCCTGGACGGGCGGCGGGCTGGACGGGCGGCGGGCCGAGGGTCACCGCCGCCACGACGGCGGCCAGGGCACAGCGGAAGATCACGACGTCTCCCCTCGGACGGACCTGGCCGGAGCATGGCAGCCCGGGGGACGGCGTTCCACTACGTGCGGGTGAAGAATCGCCCTCCGTCTTTTGAGGCACCGTCCTTGAGCGCGGCGCGCTGGAAGGCGGGGGCGGCCTGGGAGGCCACCCGGTCCGCCCAGGCCGTCACGACCTCCTCCAGCCGGGGCAGCTCCGACTCCAGCACCGCCAGGCCGGGGGTGGGCACGGTGGCGCCCAGTTCCACCAGCAGCGGACGCAGGTGCACCTCGACCGCCAGCGCGTGCTTGGCGTCCCCCATCACGAGCAGCGGCAGCGCCGCCTTGCCCGCCAGCGCCTGCGGCGGCAGCCGGTCGAGGAACGCCTTGAGCAGCCCCGTGTAGGTGCCCTTGTAGGTCGGGCTGGCCACCACCAGCACGCTCGCCTCGGCCACCAGTTCCAGCGCCACCTCCACGCCGGCGGACGCGCCGGGCGCGAGCAGGTGCGGCCCGAGCGCCGCCAGATCCACCACCTCGTACGGCTCCGCCGCCCCGAGCACGGCGGAGTCCGACCCGGGCGTTTCGGTGGCGGTGAACCGGCGGATGAGCGCGCGGGCCGCCTCGGCGGCGACGGTCAGCGTCCTGGAGCCCTCTCGGGGGTTGCCCACCAGCACGACCACACTCATCGGGCCACCCCCAGCCCGCCCCGCGCCCAGCGGAACAGGGATCGGCCGCGCGGCCACAGGCCGGAGGCCACGTCCGCCCGGTCGCCGCCGGTCACCCGGTCCTCCTCGGCCTCGTCATCGAGCAGGTCATACCAGTGGACATCGCCTTCGTACTCAGCCATGGCCGGCCGCCACCTTCCGTCCCCGCGCCGCCGCGGCGAGTTCGTCGCGCAGCAGCCGTCCTACGTGCCTGCGTGAATCGCCCGCGTGGGAGCGCACGTCCACGATTTCCCTGATCCGTCCGGGCCCCGACGTCATCACCGCGACCCGCCGCCCCACCCGGACGGCCTCCTCCACGTCGTGGGTGACGAAGACGACGGTCTTCCTGGTACGTGCCCAAACCTCCACGAGCCGCTCCCCCACCCACTCGCGTGTCCGCCGGTCCAGCCCCGCGAACGCCTCGTCCATCAGCAGCACCTCCGGCTCGAAGGCGAGGCTGCGGGCCAGCGCCACGAGTTCGCGCCTGCCGGCGGAGAGCTCGTGCGGATGACACTCCTCGTACCCGGACATCCCCACCAGAGCGAGCAGTTCACGCGCCCGTTCCCGTTTCGCCCCGGCGGCCTGGCCCTCCAGGCCGAACTCCACGTTGCCCAGCGCCGTACGCCACGGGAAGAGGGCGTACTGCTGGACGACCACGCCCCGGTCGAGCGCGGGGCCGGTGACGGGCGCGCCGTCGAGGAGGATCTCGCCGCCGGTCGGGGCGGTGAGGCCGGCGACGAGGGCGAAGAGGGTGGACTTTCCGCAACCGCTGGGGCCGACGAGGGTGAGCAGTTCGCCCCGGCGCACGTCGAGGTCGAGGCCGGACAGCACGGTGTGCGGCTCGTCGCCGTGGAACGTCTTGGTGACGTTCCGGAGGCTGAGTTGGAGGCCCTGGCTCATGCGTACGAAGGTACGAACCGCGGAGCACAAAGTCAACATTTCCTACATGAGAACTAGAGAATTGGCCGATAGTCTCGTTCCGTAACGCCGCCGACCAGCGAAGGAGCGATCAAATGATCTTCATTACCGCGAAGTTCCGCGTCCTGCCCGAGCACGCCGACCGCTGGCCGGAGATCAGCGCCGCCTTCACCGCGGCCACCCGCGCCGAGCCCGGCTGCCTGTGGTTCGACTGGTCGCGCAGCCTCGACGACCCGAACGAGTACGTCCTGGTCGAGGCGTTCAGGGACGACGAGGCGGGCGGGGCGCACGTGCAGTCGGCCCACTTCAAGCAGGCCCAGCAGGAGCTGCCGCCCTACCTCGCCGAAACCCCCCGCATCGTCAACACCACCGTCGCCCAGGACGGCTGGTCCGAGCTGGGCGAACTGGCCGTGCCGAAGCGCTGAACCGGCCCCGCCCGGCGGCTCAGGGGCCGCCCCGCACGTTGCCGTAGGCGAACAGGGTGAGCGGGCCCGGCCCGGACGTCGGCTGCTCGGCGGTCACGGCAAGGGCGAGCGTGTTGTCCCCGTGCTCGTCGAGCAGCCCCGACGGGAGCGAGAACTCCCGCTGGGGGCCGATGTCGCCGCCGTACTGGCCGACGTTCCAGCCGTTCAGGAAGATCAGCACCCGGTACGCCGGCGACGGGTCGCCGCCGAAGCGCAGCCCGACCGGGACGTCCTGGCCCTTCGGCAGGTCGAGCCGGAACGAGGTCCGGTACCAGGTGACGCCGGGGGTCAGGGCGGCGGCCGGCGTGGCGGGCCGCCATGACCTGTCCTGGTGGTTCGGCAGGTGCCAGCCGGTGCGCTCGCCGTACAGGCCGCCGGTGCTGAGCGGTCCGCGCAGCTTGTCCGTGCCCGCGGTGCCCTGGATCCGCCACGCGATCGGGGTGCCGCCGACGGACGCCGCGACCAGGCCGCGCGGCTGCTTGAAGCGCAGGTCGTCGGCGATCCAGTCGTCGTTGTGGCCCATGTTGGCGACCAGGACGGCGATCACGTTGTCCGCGCCCGTCCTGAGCAGGCCGGCGGGCAGGTCGAAGCGGCCGGGGCCCGGGTCGGGGTTCGGCGTGGTCCACTGGTCGCCCGAGTCCGCCTCCACGCCGCCCGCCGCCGAGCCGAGATAACGGCCGTTCAGCCAGACCAGGTAGTTGCCGCGCAGGCCGGTGATCGCGTTCAGGTCGAGCCTGGTCTCGGAGCCGGTGGCGGTGAAGTGGCCGCGGTACCAGACGTTGCCGTTGTGGAAGCCGTAGTCGTCGGCGTACAGGACGGGCCGGGTCCTGGGCGGGTGCGGGCTGTTCGTCGTGGTGCGGTCGGCGGGCGTCCAGCGCGAGTCGTCGAAGCCTGCGGCGGCCTCCGGAGCCTCGGCGTGCGCGCGCCAGCCGGTCAGGGCGGGCAGCGCGGCCGGGGCTGGGGCGCGGGTGACGCCGAGCAGCGAGCCACTCGCGGTCCGCCGGACCGCCACCTCCTCCCGACC
>NZ_SSXE01000195.1 GCF_021699195.1 Nonomuraea sp. MG754425
CGGGGGAGCGGGTCGCCGCCGGAGAGCCGTCGGTCGCCGAGGGGATGACGGAGACGTCCGCGTCGAGCGGCGGGAGCGTTCCGTCGGTGATCGTCTCGTCCAGGGACGGCGAGACGGTCGTGTCCCAGGGCGGCACGACCTGGATCCAGGGCGGGGACAAGGGCGCGAGCAGCACGCCCGCCGGGTGCGGCGACGGGAAATGGAGCGTTCCACGGACGGAGGCGGCCGAGACGGGAGCGGCGGTCGCTGTTGGTGTCCTGTCGGACGCCGAGAGTGGCGAGGGTGACGAATTCGATCTTGTGGAAAGTTTGGTTTCCTGATCGAATTCGCCGTGACTTTGTGGTGAAGCTTCGGGGGAGTTGCCGAATGCCAGCAATATCCCCAGCCCGGCGGTCGCGAGCACGCCGCCTACTCCGGCCAGGGGTCCCAGGGGAAGGCGGCTAGCTGGGAAAATGGATCTAAGGGGGGACAAGTCGTGATTCCTTTGTGATTGGTGTGCGAGCATTCCGCCGTTGCGGCTAGTGTGGTCCATCACCCGCGGAAGCCGGCGAGCTTTCCCCGATACGACCGCAGGGAGCCGTACCCCATGCATGATCCGAACGAGGCGGATCGTCAGGAGATTCTGTCCGGGCCGGGAGACACCCGCCTGGAGAGAAACAGACGTCCGCGAAAGAAGACCAACAACAAGCCGCTCATCATCGCCGCGTCGGTGCTCGCCGCCCTGCTCGCGGCGGGCGGCGGCGGCTACCTGCTGGCCGGCGGTCCGGGCGAGGCCGCCCAGCGGCAGAGCGGTGGCGGCCCCGCCGCCACGCAGAGCAGCGCCGGCACCGACGACCTGGGCGGCGAGGAAGCCACCATGGGCGACGCCACCACCGACTCCCCCAAGGACGACGACCTGCCCACGGGCGGCGACGACGGCAGCATGGGCGACGTCGCCGACCCCGGCACCGGTGGCGGCGACCCCGCCGACACGGGCTCGACGGGCACCGACTCCCGGCCCGCCACCCAGACCAACGGCAAGAAGCCGACCGGGACGTCCCCGACCAAGTCGCCGCAGTCCGCGGGCGACGGCACCCCCTCCGACGCCGACACCCCGGCCAACGGCCCGGCGGGCGAGGTCTCCGGCCAGTGCGCGACCAGCGGCTGCTGAACCCCGGCAGCCGAAGTGGCTTGCCGCTTGCGGGCGCCACTGGCCCTACAGCGGCAGCCGCCCCGCCTCCTACCGTCGGGGCATGACCACTGACACAGCGGCGCGGCTGCGCGCGCTGCACGTTCCCGGGACCCCGCTGGTCCTGCCCAACGCCTGGGACGCGGCCTCGGCCCGCGCCGTGCGGGAGGCGGGCTTCCCCGCCGTCGCCACCAGCAGCGCCGCCGTCGCGCGGGTGCTCGGCCACGACGACGGCGAGCGCACCCCGGTCGCGGAGATGATGGCGGCCGTCGCCCGCATGGCCAGGGCCGTCGAGGGCGTGCCGGTGACCGCCGACGTCGAGCGCGGCTACGGACTCGCGCCGGCCGAACTCGTCGAACGCCTGGCCGAGGCCGGAGCCGCCGGCTGCAACCTGGAGGACTCCCTGCCCGGCAGCGGCGCGATGGTGGACCCGGCGGAGCAGGCGGACTTCCTGGCCGAGGTGCGCGCCGCCGCGGGCGACGCGCTCGTGATCAACGCGCGGGTCGATCTCTACCTGCGCGGACCGGCGTCCAGGCAGGAGGCCGTCGCGCGCGGGCGGCGCTACCTGGAGGCGGGAGCCGACTGCGTGTACCCCATCGGGCTGGCGGACGAGGGCGAGATCCGGGCGCTGGTGAGCGAGCTGGGCGGGCCGGTCAACGTGTACTGCAGGCCGGCGACGCCGGGCCTGGCGCGGCTGGCGGAGCTGGGGGTGGCGCGGATCAGCTTCGGGAGCGGGCTGCACCAGGCGTCCCACGTCTTCGCCCAGGAGCTGTTCGCGCGGATCGGGCAGGGCCGCAGCCCCTTCTGAGCCCCAGGTGAGGGGCGTGCCGCGGGGCCACGTACGCTTGCGCCCGTGCTTGTCGCCGCGGCCGTGTGCCCGTCAACCCCGCTGGTCGCGCTCGGTCTGCCCCAACTGCGCGCCGCCTGCCACACCGCGATCGCCGCCCTCCTGGAGTCGCGTCCCGACACGCTGGTCGTGGTGGGCGGCGCGGAGACGACGCGGGCGTACGAGGCGGGCGCGGCGGGCACCCTGCGTCCCTGGGGTCTCGACCGGACGGCGGGCCGCGGCGAGCCCGTGCTGCCGCTGTCGCTCACCGTCGGCCGGCTGCTCCTCGACGAGGCAGGCGGCGCACCCGAGGGGCTGCAGTCCGTGGCCTTCGACGCCGGCGGCGAACAGTGCCAGGCCCTGGGGGAGCGGCTCGGCCAGGGCGCCGGACGGGTGGCGCTGCTGGTCATGGCCGACGGCTCGGCCTGCCTCGGCCCGGGAGCGCCGGGCCGGCACGACGCGGCGGCGGGGCCGTACGAAGAGCTGATCGCCGAGGCGGTGGCGGCCGGCGACCCCGCCGCGCTGGCCGCGCTCGACCCCGGGGAGGCCGACCGGCTGTGGGTGAGCGGGCGGGCCGCCCTCCAGGTGCTGGCGGGCGCGGCGGGCACGCGGACGTACCGGGGAAGCCTGCTGGCGGCGAGCGCGCCGTACGGGGTCGGCTACCTCGCCGGGCTGTGGCTGGCCTGACGCTTCGGCACCGGGATCCGCATCAGGTCGCGCGCCGTCACCACCTCGCCGTCGAAGCTGCGCCGCACCTCCGCGACGAAGGACGGCTCGTCGCCGAACCCGTACCGCTCGGAGAAGTGCGTGAGCACCAGCCTGCGCACGCCCGCGTCGGCCGCCACCACCCCCGCCTCGAACGCCGTCAGGTGGCCGTACTCCTTGGCCAGCGCGCTCTCCGGGGTCAGGAACGTGGTCTCGATCACCAGCAGGTCCGCTCCGGAGGCCAGCTCGAAGACGGCGTCGCAGAGCCGGGTGTCCATCACGAACGCCACGCTCTGGCCGGGTTTCGGCACGCTGCACTCGTCGAGGGTGACGCCGCGCACGGAGCCGCCGCGCTGCAACTCGCCGATCTCCGGACCGCGGATGCCGTGGGCGGCCAGCTTCTCGGGCAGCATGCGCCGGCCGGCCGGCTCCTGGACGCGGTAGCCGTACGACTCGACGGGGTGGGACAGGCGGCGCGCGATGATCGGCCCGACGCCCGCCAGGTCGCCGGAGACGGGATGCTCGGAGATGACCTGCGTGTCGGCGAACGCGGCGGCGTGCCGCAACCGCCGCCAGTACGTCTCGCCGGAGCCGGGGAAGAGTGCCCGCACCGGGTGCCGCACCCTGTCGCGGGCGATGCGCTGCACGACGCCCGGCACGCCCAGGCAGTGGTCGCCGTGGAAGTGGGTCACGCAGAGCCAGTGCACGTCGTTGGCGCTCAGCCCGGCGTGCACCATCTGCCGCTGCGTGCCCTCGCCCGGGTCGAACAGGAAGCCCTGACCGTCCCAGCGCAGAAGGTAGCCGTTGTGGTTACGGTGTCGGGTAGGAACCGCGCTGGAGGTGCCCAGCACCACGAGCTCACGTGAGGACACGATGACCACCCCGACGACCGCAGCGGCCACCACGGTCTCCTTCGCCGAGGTGCCCACCCCCGTGGGCATGTTCGTGCTGGCCGTCACCGAGATCGGGCTCGTCGCGTCCGGCTGGGGCTCGCGGGCCGGGCTGGCCGGCCGCCTCGACCTGGGTGAGGTTCATGATGCGGATCGTACGGCCTGTGCCGTCGCCGAGCTGAACGCTTATTTCGCCGGCGAGCTGAAGACGTTCACGACCCCGATCGACTGGCGGCTCATGTCGGGCTCACGGCTGCGGGTGCTCCAGACGCTGCACGAGGTCCCGTACGGCAAGGCCGTCACCTACGGCGAACTGGCCGGGCTGAGCGGCTCGGGGGTGCCCGCCCGCGGCATCGGCTCGATCATGGGCTCCAACCCGATCCCGATCGTGGTGCCCTGTCACCGGGTGATCGCGGCGGGCAGCGGGCTGGGCGGGTTCAGCGGCGGCGAGGGCGTGGAGACCAAGCGGTGGTTGCTGACCCATGAGGGGTACCTGCCACCGACCCTGCTCGATCTCTAGCAAACTTGTCGATGTGCCTCAGCAGCCAGTCATCGCCGTCGTGGGTCCCACGGCCGCCGGAAAGTCCGATCTCGCCGTCGACCTCGCCCTCCGTCTGGGCGGCGAGTGCGTCAACGCCGACTCCATGCAGCTCTACCGCGGCATGGACATCGGCACCGCCAAACTGACGGAGGAGGAGCGGCGCGGGGTGCCGCACCACCTGCTGGACATCTGGGACGTGACGGTCACGGCCAGCGTGGCCGAGTACCAGAAGCTGGCCAGGGCGGTCATCGACGCCGTCGAGGTGCCCGTGCTGGTCGGCGGGAGCGGCCTGTACGTGCGCGCGGCCATCGACGAGCTGGACTTCCCCGGCACCGACCCGCAGATCAGGGCCCGCCTCGAAGCCGAGCTGGCCGAGCGCGGCCCGGCCCCGCTCCACGAGCGGCTGCGCGAGCGCGACCCGGCCGCCGCGGCCGCGATCCTGCCGAGCAACGGCCGCCGCGTCGTGCGGGCGCTGGAGGTGATCGAGCTGTCCGGCCGCCCGTTCTCGGCGTCGATGCCGTCGTACGACGCGGTCTACCCGAGCGTGCAGATCGGCCTGGAGGTGCCGAGGCCGGAGCTGGACGCGCGGATCGAGCTGCGGGTCGCGCGCATGTGGGCCGCGGGCCTGGTGGAGGAGGTGCGGGGGCTGCTGGCGGAAGGGCTGGCCGAGGGGCGTACGGCCGGCCGCGCCCTCGGGTACGCCCAGGTCGTCCGCTTCCTGGAAGGGGAGTGGAGCGAGGAGCTGGCGATGGCCGAGACGGTCAGGCTGACCAGGCGCTTCGCCCGCCGGCAGGAGTCGTGGTTCCGCCGCGATCCGCGGGTGTGCTGGCTGCCGTACGACGCTCCCGACCTGCTTGAGCGGTCCCTGGCGCACGTGGCCGGGCAGGGGTGTGAATAAACTCCTGCAATGCGCTTTCTCAAGGGGCACGGCACCGAGAACGATTTTGTCATCCTGCCTGATCCCGACGGCGAGGTCGATGTGTCGGCCGCGCTCGTCGCCAAGATCTGCGACAGGAGAGCGGGCATCGGCGCCGACGGCGTGCTCCGGGTGGCGCGCACGAAGCAGAGCCACGAGGTGAGCGAGCTGGCCGCGACGGCCGAGTGGTTCATGGACTATCGCAACGCCGACGGCAGCGTGGCGGAGATGTGCGGCAACGGCGTGCGGGTGTTCGCCCGCTACCTGATCGAGGCGGGGCTGGAGCACGGCTCGGAGTTCGCGGTGGCGACCAGGGGCGGCGTGCGCAGGGTGCGCGTCGAGCCGAACGGCGACATCACGGTCGACATGGGCAAGCCCGTCGTCCGCGGCGAGAGCGTGGCCACGCTCGGCGGGCACGAGTACCCCGGTCTGCACGTCGACATGGGCAACCCCCATCTGGCCTGCGCGATCGGCGCCCCGGTCGCGCAGCTCGACCTCACCCACCAGCCGGGCTTCGACACCGGCGTCTTCCCCGCGGGGGTCAACGTCGAGCTGTTCAACCCGGTCGGCACCAGCCGCGCCGTCATGCGCGTCTACGAGCGCGGCTCCGGCGAGACCCGCTCCTGCGGCACCGGCGCGATGGCCACGGCGGTCGCCGCCGCCCACCTGTCGGGCGACGTCACCGGCACGTGGACGGTCGAGGTGCTGGGCGGCACGCTGACGGTCATCCTCGACGAGGAAACCAGCTACCTGTCCGGCCCGGCGGTGATCGTGGCCAGCGGGGAACTGACGCTTGCAGAATGAAGTTCTGATAGGGGATGCTGGGTCTACTCTTCGAACTGAGAGGTGGACATGGCTGACCCACGCACCACCGCCGTACAGGTGAAGACGCCGATCGGGCTGTTCGGCGGCGGATTCATGGTCTCCCGCGAGGCCAAGGCCATCTGCGACGAGTACGGTCTCGGCCCCCGCGAGGTCTACTTCAGAGGCCGCTGCGGCGTGCTCGGCGAGTGCGACGCCGGTGTGGTCACCGCCGTCGCCGTGTTCTTCCCCGCCGGGCACGTCGAGGAATGCTGGAACGGCGGACGCAAGCTCTCGGTCGAGCGGGCCGTCGAGCTCTACGCCGAGGCGTGTCACGCGTGGGGCCGGCGCAAGCTCGGCGGGTACCCGGGCTGCGCCCGGATCGCCGAGCTCCTGGAGCCGGTCGTGGAGCAGGCGTCCCCGGTGGGGGCGCCGCTGTTCGCGGGCTGGCGGGCCGTGCCGCTGCCCGGCGACGCGCCCGCCAGGGCCGTCCAGCTCATGCACGTCGTACGCGAGCTGCGCGGCGGACTGCACGCCAACGCCGTGCTCGCGGCCGGGCTGCACCCGCTGGAGGCGACGCTCGCGGCCGAGCACGGCGGGACCCCGCTCGGGCAGTCGCAGGGCGCCGCGCTCGCCCGGTTCTTCACCTGGCCGGAGCCGTACGCGCAGCCGGGTCCCGACGTGATCGCACGCCGTGTCGCCGTCGAGGAAACCACGGACGACCTGATGGCGCCGGTGTTCTCGGTCCTCACCGACAGCGAATCGGACGAGCTGATCGAGCTTCTGCGTTTTGGGGACGCTCGTTGACCTGGCAGACTGACTCCCCATGGACGTGGACATCTGGGCCTGGGTCGGCGAAACCCAGCAGCAGCTTTCCGAGGCGGGCAACGTCGGCCTCGCCATGGCGCTGGGAGACCTTCCCGCACAGGCCTATGAGGGCCGTTACCCGCAGCTCGACGTCATGGCTCCGGCCATCGCGCAGCAGGCGGAAGCCCTGGAGCTGCCCTGGCTCGAGTTCTACGCCCGCTACTGGCACCTGATCGGCCGCATCGGCGACCGGGCCCAGGGCGCGGTCGCCCTCGACGACGCACAGCAGCTCCTGACGTTCGCCGAGCGCGAAGACGTGCGCGAGTGCCCGGCCGTCCCGGCCGCGGTCGAGGCGCTGGCCATCGCCAGGGCCAACACCGACGGCCCCGGCTACGCGGCCGAGCGCCTGCAGACGATCAGCGCCTACCTCGACGACATGAGCCCGGAGAAGCCGGCCTTCTCCGGGCTCGCCACCCAGCACATCGCGGCCCTCATCGACGCCGGCAAGGCCGGCGAGGCCGTGACCTACGCCGAGGCCGCCACCGAGCGGCTGCGCACGGCCGGGCGCGAGGCGAGCTGGGAGCTGGGCGCCGAGAGCGCCCGCGCGCTGCTGGCCGCCGGCCGCGCCGAGGACGCGCTCACCGCGCTGCAGGCCGCGGCCGGGTTCCAGGCCGACGACCCGGTGGCCAAGGAGCACCGCGACGGCGTGCGCCGGGCGCTGATCCTGGCCGAGCTCGGCCGGATCGCCGAGGCCGTCGACGCGCTGCCCGACCTCGACGTGGTGGGCGACCACCCGCGGGTGTGGGTCGAGTGGGCGCGGGCCGTCGGCAAGCTGGCCACGTCCTCGCAGATCACCAACACCTGGCAGCTCGGCCGGGTGCTGCGCCAGTGGATGGACTACTACGGCATGATGGGCGCCTACCGCGCCCGGGTCGAGCTCGCGCTGATCGCCGGCGACCTGGCCCTCGGCAGGCAGGGCGGCTGGCAGGCCAGGCTGCTGGCCGACCTGGCCGAGTCCGGCGCCGCCGAGCTGCGCGAGAGCGGCGACCTGAGCGAGCGCATCGCCGCGCTGCGGGCCGCCGCCGACGCCGCCGCCGAGCCCGAGGCCCCCGGTCCGCTGGAGGAGCGGGTGGGCCTGTTCGACGCCGCCGACGGCTTCAACGCCGACCCGGAGAGGTGGGTCGGCTGGCTGGCCCCGCTGTCCGGCGAGAACGTCGAGGCCACCCGCCGCCACACCACCACGCTCGGCTTCCTCGGCTACCCGGCCACCGGCGCCGACATCTACTGGAAGCTGCTGGTCGACGGCGGCGACCTCGCCACCGCCGAGCCCGACGACGTGGCCTACCTGACCACGCTGCTCATCGAGGCCCGCCAGGACGAGCGCTTGGAGCAGATGGCCGCGATGCTGCCGCACGCCGCCCAGCACGTCGCGCTGGCCCGGCTGCACAGCGCCCGCGAGCGCTGGCAGGAGACGGCCGACGCGGCCGAGCACGCCATCCAGGCCGGCGCCGGGATCGACGCCCGCCGCCTGCTGTCCGGCGCCGCCCAGCAGCTCGACGTCAACGCCAGGGGCGCCGAGGTGCTGCTGGAGGTGCTCGACGAGCTGACCGACGAAGACGTCTGGCGCATGATCGTCATGGCCACCTCGGCCGAGGACTGGGAGACCGTGCGCAAGGGCGCGGCCAAGATCGGCATGCCGATCAAGTCCCAGGAGGGCCCCATCGAGGAGGAGATGGGCCTCATCAGGCTCATCCTGCCCGCGCCCGACGGCGGCCAGCGCCAGGTGCTGTCCATCCGCACCGGCCCGGCCACCGCCCGGCTGGCCCTGCCGCAGCCGCGCGGCATGGACTACAACGCGGGCGACCTGGTCGTCTTCGACCCGCAGCTCCTCGAGCCCGTCCCGGACGACCCGCAGGAGCAGCAGAACTTCGTGCCGCCGTTCGCCGCCGTGCGCATCCTGCGGCCCGGCGGTTACACCAGCTACTTCTTCGACGGCGCCGCGCCGAGCGAGGCGGACTGGGCGGAGTTCACCGAGGTCATGGCCGAGCGCGGCTGGCCGATGTGGGTCTACAGCGACGAGAACTACACCGTCACCCACCCGACCAGCAGCGAGCGGCTGCCCGGCGTGTTCGGCTGGGTCGCGGTGCCGCCCGACGTCTCGCCCTCCGAGGTCGACGCGCTGCTCGACGACGCCACCGAGCGGTGGGTGCATCCGCTGGCCTGGCTCGACCTGGCCCGCGAGATCGACGTCGAGATCGAGCGGCACGAGCGCATCGTCAAGGAGTACGGCCTCTAGCCGGTCGCCCGCCGCGGGCGTGCGAATCCGTCCTTATCCTTTCTTCCCGCCGACCAGTACGGTGGGCAGGAGACGGCGCACGCACGCGGGACGCCGGGAAGGCGAGGTCTGGAGTGCTGGAGCGGTTCCGGCTCGACGGGAAGGTGGCGATCGTCACCGGGGCGTCCGCGGGGCTCGGGGTGGCCTTCGCCCGCGGCCTGGCCGAGGCGGGCGCCGACGTGGTGATCTGCGCCCGGCGCAAGGATCGGCTGGAGGAGACGAGGCGGCTGGTCGAGGAGACCGGCCGCCGGTGCCTGGCCGTGCCCGCCGACGTGGCGCGTCCCGAGGACTGCGCGGCGGTCGTGGCCGCCGCCGTCGAGACCATGGGCTCCGTCGACGTGCTGATCAACAACGCCGGGATCGGCACCGCCGTGCCCGCGCTCAAGGAGACGCCCGAGGAGTTCCGGCAGGTCATCGAGGTGAACCTGCACGGCACGTACTGGATGGCGCAGGCGTGTGCCCGCGTGATGCGGCCCGGCTCGTCGATCGTGAACATCGGCAGCGTCCTCGGCGAGACCACGGCGGGGCTGCCGCAGGCGGCCTACAGCGCGTCCAAGGCGGGCGTGGTCGGGCTCACCCGCGACCTGGCCCAGCAGTGGACCGGCCGGCGCGGCATCCGGGTCAACTGCCTGGAGCCCGGGTTCTTCGCCTCGGAGATGACCGGGCAGTACAAGCCGGGCTATCTGGAGCGGATGACCGAAGACCGGGTGGTCATGAAGCGGGCGGGCGACCCGGCCGAGCTGGTCGCGGCGGCGGTCTTCCTGGCGGGCGACGCGGCCTCGTACATCACCGGGGTGACACTGCCGGTGGACGGCGGGATCCTGCTCACCTAGCGAGCAGGCCGTTGTGGGCGGCCAGGTAGCCGGCGTGGAAGCGGGTCCTGGCGCCCAGACGCTCGCACAGCACCTGGACACGGCGCTGGACGGTACGCGGGCTCAGCCCGAGTTGCCTGGCGATGGCGTCGTCCTTCATGCCGGCCGCGAGCAGGGCGAGCACCTCCGTGTCGGCGGCCCGCGGCCACGTCTCCGGTTCCAGGGCGTCGGTCGTCAGCCGCAGCGGGACGGCGGCCCGCCACAACGTCTCGAAGAGCCCCACCAGGGCGTCCAGCAGCGCCGACGGGTGCACGACGAGGGCCGACTCGACGGCCTTGTCCTCGTCGGAGACCAGCGGCAGGACGGCCGTGCGGGCGTCGGCGATGGCCAGCTTGACCGGCACCTGGCCGAGCCTGGCCTGCTCGCCGCCGGCGATGGCGTGGCGGGTGTGGGCGAGCATGCCGGCCTGCTCGAAGGCCAGCGGGCTGTAGATGCCGCGGATGACGGGCGCGCCCTGGCGGGCCGCGCGGCGGCGGTTCTCGCGGTCGTCGCTGATGTCCACCGCGTACGGCGGATGCACCAGCACCAGCATCTCCTGGGTGGCGTTGCGTTCGAGCTGGAGGTAGCGCCGGGCGACGGCGTCGCGGCCGGTCACCACCTCCAGCACCTCCTCGGGGTGCGGCCCGCTGCGCTCGGCGACCTCGGTGGCGAGCAGTGCGGCGGCGGCCCGGCTGTGGGTGATCTCCTCCTGGCGGCGCGCGACGAGGATGTCGATGGCGATGTTCGGCGGGGTGGCGACGACGCGCAGCGGCCGTCCGGCGACGCGGGAGATCAGGCCGAGGTCCTCCAGCCGGGGCAGCATGCGGCGGATGGCGGCGGCCGACGAGCCGGTCTCGGCGGCGAGCTCGCTCAGCGTCGCGGGCCCGTGACGGAGCAGCGACCGGTAGGCGGTTTCCTCGGCGACGGTGACGCCGAGCCCTTCGAGTAAGCGCCGCTGCGCCATGGTGACCTTTCCCGAGCGGTGATCCGAGGCCAGCGTACTGGTACGTTGCCGCGAATGATCTCCCCATATGCGCGTTCGTACCAGCCCCGGGACCTGGAGATCGCGGTCGCGGACGCGGGCCCGGTCACGTACGTCGTGCGGGAGACCTCGCCGCTCCGGACGGCTCTTGTCCCGCGAGGGCTTGGACTTTAAGGTCGTTGCGTAGTCCGGTGCGTGTTGCGTATTAAGGAACAACCGGAGGCACCATGGGCCGACCTCGTCTGGTGATCGTGGGAGCGGGGATCGTGGGCTGCGCTCTGGCCGACGAACTCACCGAACGGGGGTGGACGGACGTCACGGTCGTGGACCAGGGCCCGCTGTTCGCCGCCGGAGGCTCCAGCTCGCACGCCCCCGGCCTCGTCTTCCAGACGAACCCGTCCAGGACGATGACCGAGTTCGCCGCCTACACCGTCAGGAAGTACACGGCCCTGGGCGAGGACTGCTTCAGGCAGGTGGGCGGGCTGGAGGTGGCCACCACCCCCGAACGCTGGGCCGACCTGCACCGCAAGCACGGCTGGGCCGAGTCGTGGGGCGTCGAGGCGCGGCTGGTCGGCCCCGAGGAGTGCGCCGGGCTGTGGCCGCTGCTCGGCCCCGGCCGGGTGCTCGGCGGCCTCCACGTGCCGAGCGACGGGCTGGCGGCGGCGGTGGCCTGCGGCGAGACACAGGCGGCGCGGGCGGGCGAACGCGGGGCCAGGTTCCTGGGCGGGCACACCGTGGTCGGGATCGAGCAGCGGGGCGGGCGGGTCACCGGGGTGTCGGTCGTGACGTCAGGGGAGTACTGGACGATCCCGGCGGACGTGGTGGTGTGCGCGGCCGGGTTCTGGGGGCCGTCGATCGGCAGGATGGCCGGGCTGAGCGTGCCGCTGCTGCCGCTGGCCCACCAGTACGCCAGGACCGGTTCGCTGGGCGCGCTCAAGCAGAGCCCGATCCTGCGCCACCAGGACCGCGACCTGTACGTCCGCCAGCACGGCGACCGCCTCGGCATCGGCTCCTACGCCCACCGCCCCATGCCGGTCGCCCAGGACGAGATCGGCCCCAGATCCACCACGATGCCCTCGGTGCAGGCGTTCACCGAGGAGGACTTCGCCCCCTCCTGGCGCGACGCGGTCGAACTGCTGCCCGCGCTGGCCGCCTCCACGTACGAGGACGGCATCAACGGCGTCTTCTCCTTCACCCCCGACGGCTTCCCGCTGATCGGCGAGGCCCCGCACCTCGACGGGTTCTGGCTGGCCGAGGCCGTGTGGGTGACGCACTCGGCCGGGGTGGCGCGGGCGCTGGCCGAGGTGCTGGTGGACGGGCGCTCCAGCGTCGATCTGCACGAGTGCGAGCTGAACCGCTTCGAGCAGGCGCAGCTCTCGCCCGCGTTCGTCGAGGAGCGGGGCAGACAGAACTTCGTCGAGGTGTACGACATCATCCACCCGCTGCAGCCGATGGACTCGCCCCGGCCGCTGCGGACCAGCCCGTTCCACCCGCGTCAGCGAGAACTCGGCGGGTTCTTCCTGGAGGCGGGCGGATGGGAGCGGCCCCACTGGTTCGAGGCGAACGTGCCGCTGCTGGAGGAGCTGGTACGGCGGCGCGGCCCCGAGGGGCACCTGGCGGCCGAGACGTTTCTGGGCGTCGAGCAGCGCGACGGGTGGGCGAGCCGATACTGGTCGCCGGTCGCCGCCGCCGAGTCGCACGCCACCCGGGAGGGCGTGGCGCTCTACGACATGACGCCGCTCAAACGCCTGGAGGTCAGCGGGCCGGGGGCGACGGCGTTCCTGCAGCGGATGACCACCAACAACGTGGACAAGAAGCCCGGCTCCGTCACCTACACGCTGCTGCTGGACGCGAACGGCGGCATCCGGTCCGACCTCACGGTGGCCCGGCTGGAGGAGGAGACGTTCCAGGTCGGTGCGAACGGCCACCTCGACCTCGACTGGCTGGCCAGGCACGCGCCCGGCGGGGTGCGGGTGCGCGACCTGACGCCGGGCACCTGCTGCGTCGGCGTCTGGGGGCCGCGGGCGCGGGAGCTGGTGCAGGGGCTGACCGACATGGACCTGTCGCACGAGGGCCTGCGCTACTTCGGCTGCCGGTCCGGGTACGTCGGGCACGTACCGGTGCTCGCGATGCGGGTCTCGTACGTCGGGGAGCTGGGCTGGGAGCTGTACACGGCGGCCGACATGGGGCTCAAGCTCTGGGACACGCTGTGGGCCCCCGGCCTGGCGATCGCCGGGGGACGGGCGGCGTTCAACAGCCTGCGCCTGGAGAAGGGCTACCGGCTCTGGGGCGTGGACATGACGACCGAGCACAACCCGTACGAGGCGGGCCTGGGCTTCGCGGTCAGGGACGACAAGGACTTCATCGGGCGCGACGCGCTGGTCAAGGAGGTCACGCGCAGGCTGGTGCCGCTGCTCAGCACCGAGGTCGTCATGGGCAAGGAGCCGGTCAGGCACGGCGGGCGCACGGTCGGGTACGTCACCAGCGCCGCCTACGGGCACACCGTCCAGCGGCCGATCGCCTACGCCTGGTTGCCGGCCGAGCTGGCCGAGCCGGGCACGCATGTCGATATTTCATACTTCGGCCGTCGCGTCCCCGCGGTGGTCGCCGCCGAGCCGCTGTACGACCCCGGGATGGAGAAGATCAGGCGTTGACCCACCCCGACTTCCTCTGGCGCAACCCCGACCCCAAGCCCGCCTACGACGTGATCATCGTGGGCGGCGGCGGCCACGGCCTGGCCACCGCCTACTACCTCGCCAGGAACCACGGCATCACCGACGTGGCCGTCCTGGAACGCGGCTGGCTGGCCGGCGGGAACATGGCCCGCAACACCACCGTCATCCGCTCCAACTACCTGTGGGACGAGAGCGCCGCGATCTACGAGCACTCGCTGAAGCTGTGGGAGGGGCTCGGCGCGGAGCTGGACCACGACCTGCTCTTCAGCCAGCGCGGCGTGCTCAACCTGGCGCACAACCAGGGCGACGTGCGCGAGGGCCGGCGCCGGGTCAACGCCAACCGGCTCAACGGCGTGGACGCCGAATGGCTCGACCCCGACGAGGTCAAGAAGTTCTGCCCGATCGTCAACGTGTCCGGCGACGCCCGCTACCCGGTCATGGGCGCCACCCTCCAGCGGCGCGGCGGCATCGCCAAGCACGACCACGTGGCGTGGGCGCTGGCCCGCCGGGCGGACGCCTACGGGGTGGACCTGATCCAGGGCTGCGAGGTCACCGGGTTCGAGATCGAGCACGGCCGCGTGGCCGCCGTGCGGACCTCGCGCGGCCGGATCGCGGCGGGCAAGGTCGCGCTGGCGGCGGCCGGGCACACCTCGGTGCTCGCCGAGCGGGCCGGGATCCGGCTGCCCTTGCAGTCGCACCCGCTCCAGGCACTGGTCTCGGAACTGCTGGAGCCGGTGCTCGGCTGCGTGGTCATGTCGAACGCCGTGCACGTGTACGTCAGCCAGGCGCACAAGGGGGAACTGGTCATGGGGGCGGGCATCGACGCGTACACCTCCTACGGGCAGCGCGGCGGCGTCCACGTGATCGAGGCGCAGATGGCGGCGGCGCTGGAGCTGTTCCCGATCTTCAGCAGGGTCCGGGTGCTGCGCACGTGGGCCGGCATCGTGGACGTCTCTCCCGACGCCTCGCCGATCATCGGCCGCACGCCGGTGGACGGCCTGTACGTCAACGCCGGCTGGGGCACCGGCGGCTTCAAGGCCACCCCGGGCGCCGGCTGGGTGTACGCCGACACGATCGCCCACGAGCGGCCGCACCCGCTGGCGGAGCCGTTCGCGCTGGACCGGTTCAGCACGGGGGCGCTCATCGACGAGCACGGCGCGGCGGCGGTGGCGCACTGATGCTGCTCCTCGACTGCCCGCACTGCGGCCCCCGCGACGAGAACGAGTTCCACTACGGCGGCCAGGCCGGCGTCCCCTACCCGCAGGGCGAGACCTCCGACGCGGAGTGGGCCGCCTACGTCTTCGTGCGCGACAACCCCAAGGGCTGGTTCCACGAGCGCTGGTTCCACGTGCACGGCTGCCGCACCTGGTTCACCGTCGAGCGGCACACGGTCACCCACGAGGTAAGGAAGGCTCCTCGATGAGGTTCACGTTCGACGGCCGCGCGCTGCGGGGCGAGCCGGGCGACACGCTGGCCGCCGCGCTGCTGCGCAACGGGGTGCGGGTGGTGGGCCGCAGCGCCGTTCTCGGCCGCCCGCGCGGTGTCTTCAGCGCCGGCCCCGAGGAGCCGAACGCCCTGGTCAGAGTGGACGCGGAGCCCATGGTGGCGGCCACCGCGGTCGAACTGCGCGACGGGCTGCAGGCGTGGAGCCTGCGCGGCAAGGGCTGGGTGGATCCCGACGTCCCGGACGATCGCCGCTGCGACAAGGGATACCTGCACTGCGACGTGCTCGTGGTCGGCGGCGGGCCCGCCGGGCTGGCCGCCGCGCTGGCGGCGGGCCGGGCGGGCGCGCGGGTGATCCTCGTGGACGAGCGGCCCCGGCTGGGCGGCGACCTGCTCGACTCCCGGGCGACGCTCGACGGCGCCCCCGCGCTGGACTGGGTGGCGGGGCTGGACCTGCCGGGACGGGTGCTCACCCGGACCACCGCCGTCGGCTACCACGACCACAACTACGTGGTCGCTGTGGAGCGGCGGGCGCGGGGCGAGCGGCTGTGGCACATCAGGGCCCGCGAGGTGGTGCTGGCCACGGGGGCGCACGAGCGCTCGCTCGCCTTCCCCGGCAACGACCGTCCCGGCGTCATGCTGGCCTCCGCCGCCCGCGCCTACGCCAACCGGTACGGTGTCGCGCCGTGGCGGCGGGCCGTCGTGTTCGCGTGCGCCGACTCCGGGTACGAGGCCGCGCGTGACCTGGCCGCGGCCGGGGTGGACGTCGTCGCCGTCGTGGACCCCCGCCCGGAGGCGCTCACCCCCGGTGCGATGGCCGGGCAGGTAGTGACCGGCACGACCGGCGACGCGGACGGCGTGCTCGACGGCGTCGAGGTGGGCCGGCAGCGCTTCGAGGCCGACCTGCTGGCCGTCGCGGGCGGCTGGAACCCGGCCGTGCACCTGTTCAGCCAGTCCCGGGGACGGCTGCGCTTCGACGCGGACCTCCAGGCGTTCGTCCCGGACGTGCCCGCCCAGGCCCAGCACTCGGCCGGGGCCTGCCGGGGTCTCTACGGCACCCGCGTGGCCATCGCCGACGGCTACGCGGCGGGCGCCGAGGCCGCCGGGCGCGCGCTGGGCCGCCCACCCGTCGCTCACCGGCTGCCGGTGCCGGAGTGCGACGAGCCGGTGCCGCGCGCCCCGGCCGCCCTCTGGGTGGTCGAGAGCGACTCGCCGCAGCCCGCCTTCGCCGACCTGCACCGGGACGTGACCGTGGCCGACCTCGCCAGGGCAACGGGTACCGGCATGCGCTCGGTCGAGCACGTCAAGCGCTACACCACCGCCGGGACCGGGGCCGACCAGGGCAGGACCTCGGGCGCGGTGGTCGTGGGCGTCATGTCCGCCCTCCTCGGGGCCGCGCCGGGCCAGGTGGGCACGACCACGTTCCGGCCGCCGTACACGCCGGTCTCGTTCGCCACCTTCGCCGGACGCGACCGCGGCGCGCTGTCCGACCCCGTCAGGACGACGGCCATGCACGACGCCCATGTGGCGAGGGGCGCGGTGTTCGAGGACGTCGGCCAGTGGAAACGCCCCTGGTACTTCCCCCACGACGGTGAGTCCATGGAGGACGCCGTGCTGCGCGAGTGCCGCGCGGCCCGTACCGGCGTGGCCGCCATGGACGCCTCCACCCTCGGCAAGATCGACATCCGGGGCACGGACGCCGGGGAGTTCCTCGACCGGATCTACACGAACCTGTACTCCACGCTCGCCGTCGGAGCCTGCCGCTACGGCCTGATGTGCGGCGCGGACGGGATGGTCTTCGACGACGGCACCACCAGCAGGCTCGGCGACGACCATTTCCTCATGACCACGACCACGGGCAACGCCGCCGCGGTGCTCGACCGGCTGGAGGAGTGGCACCAGACGGAGTGGCCCGGCATGGACGTGTCGTTCACCTCGGTCACCGACCATTGGGCGACCGTCGTCGTGGCCGGGCCGCACGCCAGGCGGGTCCTCGCCGCCGTCGCGCCCGGGGCGCTGGACCTGGCGTTCATGCGGCACGCGGCCACCGGCGTGCTGGGCGTGCCCGGCCGGGTGTTCAGGATCAGCTTCTCGGGGGAGCTGGCCTACGAGGTCAACGTGCCCTGGCGGTACGGCAGGGCGCTGTGGGAGGCGGTGCTGGAGCTGGGCGCGGTGCCGTACGGGACCGAGGCGATGCACGTGCTGCGGGCCGAGAAGGGCTTCGCGATTGTCGGCCAGGACACCGACGGGACCGTCACCCCGCAGGACCTCGGCATGTCGTGGATCGTCTCCCGGCGCAAGCCGGACTTCGTCGGCAAGCGTTCGCACGCCCGTCCCGACACCGCGCGAGGCGACCGCAAGCGGCTGGTCGGTCTGCTGCCCGACGATCCGCGGGCGCTGGTGGAGGAGGGCGCGCAACTCGTCGCCGCCGGGACGCCCGTGACCGGTGCGGCACCCATGCTCGGGCACGTGACCTCCAGCTATCGCAGCGCCGCGCTCGGCCGCACGTTCTGCCTGGCCCTGGCCAGGCAGGTCGGGCCGGGTGACCGGCTCACCGCCGTGTCGGGCGATTCGGCGCTCCCGGTGACCGTCGTGGAGCCGGTCTTCTACGACCCGGGCAACGCCCGCCGCGAGGGGGAGCCGCTGATGGGCCCGTACTCCGCGTACGAGGGTGCGGCGCGCGCCGAGAGCCCGGCCGCCGGGTTCGCGGCCCGGTTCGCGGCGGCGGGCGGCGAGGGGGTGCGGCTGCGGGAGGCGCCGTTCGCGCCCATGTGGGAGGTGCGCGGCGCGGATCCGGGCGCAGGGCTGCGGCTGGGGCCGTCCTGGTGGCTGGTGCCGGGGGCC
>NZ_SSXE01000196.1 GCF_021699195.1 Nonomuraea sp. MG754425
ATGCCCGACACCCTCGACACCCGGCCCGCGCGGGCCGGGTGTCGAGGGTGTCGGGCATGGTGGGCCAGCTTCCCGTGGTGCTGGAGTTCGTGGCGACCGGCGAGCGGATCGCCGGGCGGCTGGCGGAGAGCCAGGCCGTCTCCGAGGAGGGCCTTGAGCTGGCCAGGGAGGCGGGATACGGCAACACGGTGGCCGCGCACCTGGCCAACCTCGCGGTGGTGGCGGCGCTGCGGGGCGAGGAGGAGACGTGCCGCCGGCACGCCCAGGAGGCGCTGGCCATCGCCCTGCCCCACCGGGTGGGCCTGCGCGCGGGCGTGGCCGCGTACGCGCTGGCCATGCTGGACCTGGGGCTGGGCCGGCACGCCGCGGCGCACGACCGGTTCGTCGCGATCGCGGCGGCGGGGCCGGGAGCCGGGCATCCGACGGTGGTGTGGCGCTCGACGCCGGACCGGATCGAGGCCGCGGTCGCCGCGGGCGACATGGAGACGGCGAAGACGGCGCTGGCGGCGTACGAGCGATGGTCGGCGCGGGCGGCCACCGCGGAGTCGCGCGCCCTGCTGGCCCGCTGCCGCGCCCTGCTCGGCACCGGCCACGAGGGCCTGGAGGAGGCGCTGCGGCTGCACGCGAACCCGTACGAGGCGGCCAGGACCGCGCTGCTGCTGGGCGAGCGGCTGCGCCGGGCGCACCGGCCGGCCGAGGCGCGCCCGCATCTGCGTACGGCGCTGGAGACGTTCCGGCGGGCGGGGGCGCGGCCGTGGGCGCGGCGCGCGGACGGCGAACTGCGCGCGGCCGGTGAGAGCGCGCGGCCCGCGACCGGCCCCGCGCTGGACGTGCTGACCCCGCAGGAGCTGCGCATCGCCGGGCTGGTCGCCGACGGCCTGTCCAGCAAGGAGATCGCCGCGCAGCTCTTCCTCAGCCCCCGCACGGTCGAATACCACCTGTACAAGATCTATCCGAAGCTGGGCATCGGCACCCGTACCGAACTGGCGCGGCTAGTAGTTCTACGGAAGGCGGGCGTGGCCGGGCAGGACAGGCTGTGAGCATGCATGACGACGCCATCTGGAGCGAAGAGTTCGGCGACACCGCCGACGAGCCGATTCTGCTGATCATGGGTTCGATGTCGCAGGGGATCCTGTGGCCGGACGAGTTCGTGGGCCGGCTGACCGCAGGGGGGCGGCGGGTGATCCGGTACGACCACCGCGACACCGGCCGCTCCCGCACCGTGGACTTCGAGAAGGAGCCGTACACCTGGAACGACATCAAGGACGACGTGCTGCGGGTGCTGGACGCGCACGGCGTGGCGAGCGCGCATCTGGTCTGCCATTCGGCGGGCGGGCTGCTCGGGCAGTTGATCGCGGTGGAGCGGCCGGAGCGCGTGCGGACGCTCACCGTCATCGGCTCCTCGCCGCTCGGCGGCGGTGAGGGTGCGGTGATCATGCGGGCGCTGACGGGGCAGCCGCAGCCGGAGGGCAGCCTGCCGGAGCCGCTGCCCGCGTTCGTGGCCTTCTTCCGCGAGCTGATCTCCACCCCTCCGGCGACCGGCCGGCGCGAGCGGATCGAGACGATGATCACCGAGCAGCGGGTGCTGCACGGCACGGGGCTGCCGTTCGACGAGGACGCGGCCCGCCGCCTGCAGGAGCGCGTCTACGACCGGGCGCGCGACCTGGACGCCGTGGTCAACCACCGGCTGGCCGCCGCGGCCGACCCCGGCTTCGAGCCGGTGGACGTGCTGCACCGGGTCACGGCGCCCACCCTGGTCGTCGAGGGCAGCCACGAGCCGGCCAAGCCCGGCCACAGCGCGATCATCGCCGAGGCCATCCCCGGGGCGCGGCTGCTGATGATCGAGGGCATGGGGCACACGCTGCCGCCGGAGGTGCACGAGGAGCTGGCGCGGGCCGTCCTCGCGCACACCTCCGCGACGGCCGGTTAGAGCAGCTTCTCGATCGCCGCGGCGATCGCCGGGTCCTCGGGGGTGGTGCGGGGACGGAACCGGCCGGCGACCCGGCCCTCGCCGTCCACCAGGAACTTCTCGAAGTTCCACTGCACGTCGCCGGCCTCGCCGCCGTCGTCGGGGGTCTGGGTCAGCTCGGTGTAGAGGGGGTGCCGGCCGGGGCCGTTGACGTCGGCCTTCTCCAGCAGCGGGAAGTCCACGCCGTACGTGGCGGCGCAGAACTGCTGGATCTCCTCGGCGCTGCCCGGTTCCTGGCCGGCGAACTGGTTGCAGGGCATGCCGATCACCGTGAGGCCGCGCGGGCCGTACTGCCGCTGGAGCTCGACCAGGCCGGTGTACTGGGGGGTGAGCCCGCATCTGGAGGCCACGTTGACGACGAGGGCGGGCTTGCCGCCGGTCAGCTCACGCAGCGTGGTGGGGGCGTCCGCGAGTGTGCGAAGCGGGATGTCACTGAGACTCATGTTCCCGACCCTACAGAACGAGTCAGGGCGATAAATGTGACACAGTCCTCATTTTCACCACACATCCCCACCAAAAGGTATATATCGCGATCTTTACTGACGATCTTCGTTTTAGGCATCAATTCGCTGTAAAGGGAACCGATCGGGCAGGGTGGCGCGGTCCACGAACCCCCTCGAAAGGGATCCCGCATGCCCATGCTCCGCCGTACCGGCGTCCTGGTCCTGACCGCCACTTTGCTGGCGGCGGGCGGCGCCTCGGCCGCACAGGCGCAGAGCTCCCAGACCAGCGGCAGGAACAAGTCCATCGCCAAGCCCATGGTGACCGCGCGTGGCTGGGACCGGACGCAGTTCATCTGCCTGGTGAAACTCTGGGCCAGGGAGAGCGGCTGGAACCACCGCGCCGCCAACGGCTCGGGCGCCTACGGCATCCCGCAGGCGCTGCCCGGCCA
Source organism: Nonomuraea sp. MG754425 (assembly GCF_021699195.1). Taxonomy (GTDB): domain Bacteria; phylum Actinomycetota; class Actinomycetes; order Streptosporangiales; family Streptosporangiaceae; genus Nonomuraea. The sequence continues at coordinate 2,862 of NZ_SSXE01000196.1, forward strand.
CAAGATGTCCGCCTCGGGAGGCGACTGGCGGACGAACCCGCGCACCCAGATCAAGTGGGGCCTCAGCTACATCAAGCAGCGCTACGGCTCGCCGTGTCGCGCGTGGGGGCACTTCCAGTCCCACCGCTGGTACTGAGCCAAACCCCATACTTGCGCTGCTGTTTCGGAAAGGCCCGCCCAATCGGGCGGCGGGGCGGGCAATCCCGCTCCAGCGAACGGGCCTTTTATCCGCAACGATCACACAAACTCCTGTCCTTGGCGTGTCCCGGTGTATGACCCACGGTGACCGTGCGTAATAGGAATCGTGCTAGAGGACACGTCGCGGTGCCCTCCGGGCCGCCCAGCACGACCGGGCGGACGCAGGAATCCCGGAGGGCCGCGCGGATCCTCCGCGTCCGAGCCACGGACGCGGACGGCAGGACGCCCCTCGCGGGCGCCCGTCCGCACGCGACCCGACAGTGAGGATCGACTTGCACGGCAAACGCGCGCTCAGCGGCACGCTCATCTCCGTCACCGCGTTCACCGCCTTCGGCGTCACACCCGGCACCGCGTACGGCAGCACGCCGGGCGCACCGCTCGGCGACACGTCCAGCCCGGTGCTCGGCCCGGCGTCGAGCAGTACGCCCGGCACAGCACTCGGCCCGGCGGCGAGTCCGGTGGCCGGCCCAGTAACAGGCCCGGTAACAGGCCCAGTGGCCGGCCCGGTAATCGGCCCGGTAATCGGCCCGGTAGCCGGTCGCGCCCGCGTCCGGACCGGCATCAGCCCGGTGATCAGGGTCAAGACCTGGACCACGTCGGCGCGGCCCAAGATGGTCGCCATGCGGCCCGCGAGCAGGAACAAGAAGATCGCCCTGGGACAGGTCGTCCGGCGCTCCTGGAACTACAGCGAGTTCCGCTGCCTGGACAACCTGTGGACCAGGGAGAGCAACTGGAACCACCGGGCGCTCAACCACTCGTCGGGCGCGTACGGCATCCCGCAGGCCCTGCCGGCCGGCAAGATGCGCGGCGCCGGCCGTGACTGGAGATCCAACCCGGAGACGCAGATCCGCTGGGGTCTGGCCTACATCAAGGGGAGGTACGGCAGGCCGTGCGGCGCCTGGGGGCACTGGCAATCGCACAACTGGTACTAGCAGGCTCGGGAGGGCATCCGATGCTCACCGGGTGCCCTCCTTACGCCCTTCCCTGCGCCCCTCACCCTGCACCGCGTACGCCTCGATCGCCTTGATCAGCAGGTCGAGCCCGAACTCGAACTCCTCCTCGTGATCGCACTCCCCCAGCAGCGACGCCAGCGAGCTGACCTCGGGGAACAGCGCGGGATCCACCCCGTCGGCGCTGATCGTCCTGGTCTGCGCGGGCGCGAACGTGGGCGTCACGCCGACCTCGCGCAGCAGCGAGCCCACGATGTAGGCGATGAACATGCGCAGCATCCGCACCGTGTCGGCCCCGTCGAACCCGGCGCCGCGCAGCGTGGCCAGCGCCCGCTCGACGGGCAGCAGCCCGGCGGTGGAGTGGAGTTGCCTGCTGACCACGAGCATGGTGGAGCGCGGATAGTGGTGGGCGATCTGCCGGAACGCCCTGGCCTGCCCGCGCACCCGGTCGGTCCAGTGGGCGTCGGGGTCGTCGGTGAACTCGACCTGGCTCAGCACCGTCTCGGCCACCCCGTTGAGCAGGGCGTCTTTGCCGGGCACGTGGTTGTAGAGCGACATGACGCCCACGCCGAGCTCGGCCGCGACGCGCCGCATGGAGATCGCGTCGGCGCCCTCCCGCTCGATGAGGCCGATGGCGGCGGTGACGATGCGTCCTCGGGAGAGGGGCTCGGTAGCCATAGCTCATTCTACGGAGGCCGCCCCACCCCGGGCAGACTCCACACGCCCGCGCTCGCGGCGGGCGGACAGACGGCCGTGCAGACGGCCGTGCAGACGGGCGAACAGACGGGCGAACAGACGGGCGAACACGGCGAACGGGCCGCCGTTTTCGGCCAGACTGGAGTGGTGCGGCAGATCATGACCTACCGCGACGCCGTGGCCGTGCTGGGCGGGCCGAGCGGGCTGACGAACGTCCTCGACCGGACGTCGTCCATCGCGCTGTTCGGCCTGGGCGCGATCGACCTGTTCGACGCCCGCGCCGAGGCCGTGCGGCTGGGCGACGCCTTCCTGCGCGGACTGCGCGACAAGATGAAGGGATTGAGCCGCCACGACGCGACGCGCCGGCTGGCGGCGGCCCACTCGGTCATCGTCGTCGCCGCCTTCCTCGACGCGCTGCGCGAGGTGGACGTGCTGCGCGAGCTGTCGCGCGAGGACCAGCGCCGGATCACCGGGACCGGCGACTTCGGGCCCCACCTGATCGATTTCGGCGCGCCGGCCCCGTCCCCGGCCGTCCCGTTCGAGGTGCTGCTGGACCAGCTCGGACGCGGCTACGAGGTGACGACCCGGACACTGGTCGAGCACCTGTCGGGCCTGGCCCGCTGGGACACCTGGGACGAGACCACGCGCGCCAGGCTGACCCGCGACCTCCCTGTCAGGGCACTGCGCCGCTACGAGGAGCTGCTGCGCCGGCTGGCCGCCGACTTCCCCGAGGTGGCGTGCTGGTTCGACCGCCTCGACCATCAGGCCACCCGGGCCGAGATCAGGAACCTGGCGCACGGCCTGGCCGGAGTCCAGGAGCAGCTCGCCGCGATCCCCTCGACGCGCGGCCCGTCCGAACGGCTGGCGGCGCTGATCCGGTCCAACGGGGCCACGCTCGGCCGCCCGATCATGACGACCACGCGCACGCCGAGCGGGATGAGCATCCCGACGCTCGATCGGGGCTACGTCGATCCGGCCTACCGCCTGCTCGCGCCCGGGTGGCAGCACCCGGTCCTGCCTCCGGAGGACGGCTGGGCGCGGCTGCCCCTCCGTTCCGACCTGGGCGCCTTCCTGGCCGCTCATCTGCTGCTGCCGCAGGCCGTCGAGGCGCCGCTGCTGGTGCTCGGCCAGCCGGGCGCGGGCAAGTCGGTGCTGACCCGGATGCTCGCGGCCCGGTTGCCCGCCGCCGAGTTCCTGCCGCTCAGGGTCGAGTTGCGCGGCGTCCCCGCCGACGGCGACGTGCTCGCGCAGGTCGAGCACGGCATCAGGACGGCGCTGGACGAGCCGATGTCGTGGCCCGACTTCGTGCACGCGGCGGCGGGCGCGCTCCCGGTCGTCCTGCTCGACGGCTTCGACGAGCTGCTCCAGGCGACCGGCGTGAGCCAGAGCGACTACCTGGAGCGGGTCGCCCGCTTCCAGCGCGACCAGGCGGAGAAGGGCCGCCCGGCGGTGGTGGTCGTCACCTCCAGGAGCGCGGTCGCGAATCGGGCGCGGCTGCCCGCCGGCTCGTACGTCGTCCGGCTGGAGCCCTTCGACGGCGACCGGATCGGCCGGTGGGTCGCCACCTGGAACGACGCCAACCTCGGCTACTTCCGGGCCCGCGGCCTGCGCCCGCTGCCCGTGGACCGGGTGCGGTCGGTGCCGAAGCTCGCCGAGCAGCCGCTGCTCCTGCTCATGCTCGCCCTGTACGACGCCGACGCCAACGCGCTGCGCGACCTCCCCGGGCTCCCCGGCGACCTGCACGAGGCGGAGCTGTACGAGCGGCTGCTGCACGACTTCGCCGTCCGCGAGATCGGCAAGACCCGCCCGCACCTGGAGGGCGGCGAGCTGGAGCGGGCCGTGGAGGATGAGCTGCTGCGGCTGTCGATCACCGCGTTCGCGATGTTCAACCGCGGCCTGCAGTGGATCGCCGAGCCCGACCTCGAAGCCGACCTGGAGGCGCTCCTGCCGGGGGAAGGCCGCCGGCCGCGGGGCCTGCGCCGCGCCCTGACCCGGGCGGAGGACGTCATCGGCGGCTTCTTCTTCGTGCACACCACCCAGGCGCTCCGGGACGCGGAGCGGCTGAAGACCTACGAGTTCCTGCACGCCACGTTCGGCGAGTACCTGGTCGCCCGCCTCGTGGTCCGGGAGCTGACCGACCTGGCGGAGGAGCTGGCCTCCGCCGCCTCGCGCCGCCGCTTCGCCCGGCCGGACGACGCCTACCTGCACGCGCTGCTGTCGTTCGCGGGCCTGACCGTGCGCGCCTCCGTCGTCGACTTCCTCAGGCACCGCCTGGTCCAGGACGTCCCGCCCGAGCGGCGCGCGGCGCTGACGCGGCACCTGTGCGAGCTGTTCTCCGAGGCGCTGCACGAAAGGCCCGGCTCGGCCCACGACGCCTATCAGCCGGCGCGGCTGGAGCTGACCGCCCGGTGCGCCGTCTACAGCGCCAACCTGCTGCTGCTGGCCGTGTTGTCGTCGGACGAGCCCGTCACGGGCGCGGAGTTGTTCCGCGTCGGGCACCCGGTGGCCGCCAACGAGCGGTGGCGCAGGATCGCCCGGCTGTGGCACTCCCAGCTCAGCAGGGAGGAGTGGGAGTCGCTCACTCACACGCTCTGGGTCCGGCACGTCCTCGACGGCGGAACCAGGACGATGCGGGTGGCCTTCGACCGCGACCCGGTCCTCGACTCCCAGGACCTGGCCTTCTTCACCTGGCCCGACCGCGGCCCCGACGACGGCCGGCACCGGCTGCGGGCACGGGGCCTGGTCTGGATGCGGGAGATCTCCTTCCGCGACGACACCACGCTCGGCCACCTCTTCACGAACCTGCTCCCCTACGTGCGGGAGATCGACACCGACCTGAGCGCCCATCCGGGCACCCAGGTCGCCGACCTGCTGGCCCTGCTGCTGGCCGCCGAGCCGGACCCGGACGCCTACCGGGCGGCGCTGCTGCACGCCCCGACGCGGGCCTACCGGAACCGGGTGCTCAGGCAGCTCGAGTCGGACGCCCCCGCGATGCTGACCGACGACCTGCTGGAGCTGCTGCGTCTGGCCTCCCGCCGCAGGTTCGGCGGCCTTCGCCTGCTGCGCCTGCTCCGCGCGCTGGAGACCCGTCCCGACGCCGACCGCGAGGGGGTGGGCGAGCTGATCCGGTTACTCTCGCGGCAGACGCAGGATCAGCCGGGTCTCGGGCCCCTCGCCGACCCAGAGGTCGCCCCCGTGCGCCCTGGCGATGTCCCGGGAGATCGGCAGCCCTAGGCCGCTCCCGCCGCTGTCGCGTGAGCGGGTCCGGTCCAGCCGCGTGAACCGCTCGAAGACCTCCTCGCGCATCTCCTGCGGGATGCCGGGCCCGTCGTCGGCCACCTCCATCACCGCCTGGTTCCCCTGCGCGCGCACCGAGACCCGCACCCGCGAGTCGCCGTAGCGGTCGGCGTTGGACAGCAGGTTCGTGAACAGCCGCGCCAGCCGCAGCCGGTTGCCGCGCACGAACACGCCGGGCTCTAGCTGCAGGGTCACCGGCAGCCGCCCTGGACGCCGTTCCACCTCCTCTGTCACCATCCGGCCGAGTTCGAAGCGGTCCGTCCCGATCTCCACCCCGGCGTCCAGGCGGGCCATGAGCAGCAGGTCGCCGACGATGTCCGACAGACGCTGGGCGTCGTCCATGGCCGCCCGCCAGTCGGCTTCGGTACGTTCCTCCAGCCCGGCCTCCAGCCGTACCAGCAGTCCCGCGATGGGTGAGCGCAGCTCGTGGGAGGCGTCGGAGACGAAACGCCGGTGCCGCTCCACGGCGTTCTCCAGCCGTCCCAGCGTGTCGTTGACGGTGGTGGCGAGCCCGGCCACCTCGTCGCCGCTGGGCGGCACCTCCACCCGGTGGCTGAGGTCCTCGGCGTTGATGCGTTCGAGCCCCCGCCGGATGCGCTCGACGGGGGCGAGCACGTGCCCGACCCCGAACCAGGCGGCCCAGCCCAGCAGCGCGATCAGCACGGCGGCGGAGCCGTACAGCATGGCGGGCAGGAAGGACGAGCGCAGCAGGAACGGCTCCCGTACGGCGGCGTAGGCCACGACGGACCCGTAGGCGGTGGCGCGGTTGCTGGTGCCGACCACGACCATGCAGCCGTCGGGCCGGCACACCCGGTCGCTGACGCGCGAGTCGCCGCCGGTGGGCCGGGCCTCGGTGAGGGGCGGCTGCCCGGCGAGGTCGGCGCTGGAGGCCACCACCCGGCCGTGCATGTCGACGACCTGGAGCAGGTGGATGCCGTCCTGGGCCGGGATCCGCCCGGCGAACCGCCTCTTGTCGATCATCGTGGTGAGGCGGCGGCTGGCCTCGTCGGCGTGGTCCACGAGGTCGGAACGCGCCTGCACCGGGTACGTCACCGAGATCACCGTCACGCCGCCCAGGATCAGGATCCCGAACGCGACCACCGTCGCAATCGTGACCCGAGCCCTGATGGAGCGACCGTGCACCATGTGTCCGACTGTGTCACGGAGAGTACAAACCGCAGGTCAAACTGATGTGTGGAAGCGTCGGTGCAGCTCGCGCACCTCCTCCGCCAGCTCGGGCACCGGCCCTTCGACGGTCACACCGGGCGCGATCTCGCCGACCGGCAGCGTACGCACGGGCGGCGCGGGCACGCCCAGCTCGCCGAGCCACCCGGCGAGCTGGGCCGAGGAGGCGGCGTAGACGATGCGGCCGAGCCCCACCCAGGCGTGCGCGGCGGCGCACATCGGGCAGTGCTCGCCGGAGGTGTAGACGGTGGCGGCGGCGCGCTCACCGGGGGTCAGGTGCTCGGCGGACCAGCGGGCGAGGGCGAACTCCGGGTGCCGGGTGCGGTCGCCGGAGGCGACCCGGTTGTGGTCCTCGGCCAGGACCGTCCCGTCGCCGGAGACCAGCACCGAGCCGAACGGTTCGTCGCCCACCTCCAGGGCGCGCGCGGCCAGTTCGACGCAGCGCCGGAGGTGGCGCAGCTCCGAGGATTCGATCATGACGACTCCAGTCTCGCGGGGATGGCAAAGACGGTAACGGCCTGCCGAAAGTGCATGAGCTTTCATGTTTCCGCACGTCATGTACAGGAAACCCACCATCTGGCCACAGAAAATCGGTTGATCCCACGTATTAGCCTAGGAGGGATGCCTCCCGATACGAATGAACCTAACCGTCCCCTGCTCTCCTCCAACTCCCTCTGGCGGATGAAGTCCTACCTCCGCCCGTACGTCGCCAGACTGATCGTCATCTGGCTGACCGCACTCGTCGGCATCGCCGTCGTCATCGCGTTCCCGCTCATCATCGAGCAGGTCATCGACGGGCCCGTGGCCAACGGTGACGCCGCCGGGCTGCTGCCCCTCGGCCTGCTCGCGGTGGGCGTCGGCGCGACCGAGGCACTGCTGATCCTCTTCCGGCGCTACATCCAGGTCAAACCGGTGCTCGGCCTGGAGACCTCCCTGCGCGACGACCTGTACGAGCACCTGCAGCGCCTGCCGATGGGCTTCCACGGAGACTGGCAGTCCGGTCAGCTCTTATCGCGGGCCACCACCGACCTGTCGACGATCCGCCGTTTCCTCGGCTTCGGCATGCTCTTCCTGGTCATGAACGTGCTGCAGGTCGTCGCGGTCACCGCGCTGCTGCTGAACAAGTACTGGCCGCTCGGCCTGCTGGTGCTGGCCTCGGTCGTGCCGATCGTGTGGACGTCGCTGCGCTTCGAGAAGCGCTACATCAAGATCTCCCGCCAGGTCCAGGACGAGCAGGGCGACCTCGCCACGCTCGTCGAGGAGTCGGCGATCGGCATCCGCACCATCAAGGCGTTCGGCCGCCGCCACCACGTCTACGACCAGTACGACGACGCCGCCCGCAAGGTCTACGGCTCCTCGATGGACAAGGTGCGGCTGTCGGCCAAGTTCTTCTCCTTCCTGGAGATCATCCCCAACATCACGCTGGCCCTGGTCGTGCTGCTCGGCGCGCTGGCGGTCGGCGACGGCGCGCTGACGCTGGGCGCGCTGGTCGCCTTCACCACGCTGATGCTGCAGCTCGTCTGGCCGGTGGCCAGCCTGGGCTACCTCCTGGCGATGGCCCAGGAGGCGATGACCTCCGCCGACCGGCTCATGGAGGTCATGGACACCGTGCCGGCCATCGAGGGCGGCACCGGCACCATCGACGAGCCACGCGGTCACCTGCGCTTCGAGGGGGTCGGCTTCCGCTTCGCCGACTCCGACAGGCCCGTGCTGCACAACGTCTGGCTGGAGGTGCGGCCGGGCGAGACGGTCGCCGTCGTGGGCGCGACCGGAGCCGGCAAGACCACCCTGACCGCGCTGGTGCCCCGCCTGATCGACCCCACCTCGGGCCGGGTCACGATCGACGGGCACGACGTGCGCGACCTCGACCTGAAGACCCTGCGCTCGGTGGTCGCCACCGCGTTCGAGGAGCCCACGCTGTTCTCGATGAGCGTGCGCGAGAACCTCATGCTCGGCCGCCCGGACGCCACCGAGGACGAGTTGGCCGAGGCCATCCGGACCGCGCAGGCCGGGTTCGTCCACGACCTGCCGTGGGGGCTGGACACCCGGATCGGCGAGCAGGGCCTGTCCCTGTCCGGCGGCCAGCGGCAGCGGCTCGCGCTGGCCAGGGCGGTGCTGAGCAAGCCGCGCGTCCTGGTGCTCGACGACACGCTGTCGGCGCTCGACGCCGAGACCGAGGCCCTGGTGGAGGAGGCGCTGCGGCACGTGCTGCGCGACGCGACCGGCATCGTGGTCGCCCACCGCGCCTCCACCGTCCTGCTGGCCGACAAGGTGGCGCTGCTGCGCGACGGCACGATCACCCACATCGGGCAGCACCGCGAACTGCTGGCGCAGGTGCCCGAGTACCGCGAGCTGCTGGCCCAGGACGCCGACTTCGACGACGCCTCGGAAGGAGCGCTGCGTTGACCACGACGGCCCCGGAGAAGAGCACCTCGTGGCGCGGCGTCGCCTCCGAGGACCAGGACGAGCTGCCGACCGGCGTGTCCGTGCGCCTGCGGGCGCGCTCGCGGCGGCTGCTCGGCGACCTGCTCAGGCCGTACCGGAAGAAGATCGCGCTGCTCGTCCTGATCATCGTGATCTCGAACGCGGCCGGGTTGTCGATCCCCTTCCTGGTGTCGGTGGGCATCGACGAGGGCATCCCGCCGATCACGGCGGGCACGGGCGCCTCGATCCTGGTGACCGTGGTCGGGGTGATCCTGGCCGCCGCCGTCGTCCAGGCGGTCGCCCGGCAGGCGTTCCTGCGGCTGATGGGCGCCATCGGCCAGAACATCCTGCTGGAGCTGCGCAGGAGGGTCTTCGACCACTTCCAGCGGCTGTCGCTGAGCTTCCACGAGAACTACACCTCGGGTCGCGTCATCTCGCGGCTGACCTCCGACATCGAGGCGATCGCCGAGCTGGTGCAGTCGGGTTTCGACGCGCTGGTCAAGGCGCTGCTGACGCTGTTCGGCACGGCGGTGCTGCTGCTGGTGCTGGACGTGCACCTGGGCCTGGTGGCGCTGGTCCCGCTGCCGCTGCTGCTGCTGTTCACCAAGTGGTTCCAGCGGCAGTCGGCCATCGTCTACCGGCGCACACGTGAGACGGTCGCGTTGGTGATCGTTCACTTCGTGGAGTCGATGATCGGCATCCGCGCGGTGCAGGCGTTCCGCCGCGAGTCGCGCAACCAGGAGATCTTCGCCCAGCTCAACGACGACTACCGGGGCGCGAACGCGCGCAGCATGTACCTCGGCGCGACGTTCATGACCGGCGTCAAGCTGATCGGCAACATGACGATCGGCGGGGTGCTGCTCTACGGCGGCTGGCTGGCGCTGCAGGGCGAGGTCCAGATCGGCGTGCTGGCCGCGTTCCTGCTCTACCTGCGCCAGTTCTACGAGCCGATGCAGGAGATCAGCCAGTTCTACAACACGCTGCAGTCGGCCGGCGCGGCGCTGGAGAAGCTCTCGGGCGTGCTGGAGGAGGAGCCCTCCGTGCCCGAGCCGCGCGAGCCGGTGGCGCTGCCGAAGGGCCGGGCGCGCGGCAAGGTGCGCTTCGACGGCGTCGAGTTCGCCTACGTCAAGGAGATGCCGATCCTGCCCCGGCTCGACCTGACCATCCCGGCGGGCCAGAGCGTGGCGCTGGTCGGCGCGACGGGCGCGGGCAAGACCACGCTGGCCAAGCTGATCTCCCGCTTCTACGACCCGACGGAAGGGCGCGTGCTGCTCGACGGCGTCGATCTGCGCACGCTCGACGAGCTCACGCTGCGCACCTCGGTGGTCATGGTGACGCAGGAGAACTTCCTGTTCAGCGGTACGGTCGCGGACAACATCAGGTTCGGCAAGCCCGAGGCCACCGACCGTCAGGTACGCGAGGCGGCCAAGGCCATCGGCGCGCACGAGTTCATCTCCGGCCTGCCCGACGGCTACGAGACCGAGGTGGGCAAGCGCGGCGGCCGGATGTCCGCGGGGCAGCGGCAACTCGTCGCGTTCGCGCGGGCGTTCCTCGCCGACCCCGCCGTGCTGATCCTCGACGAGGCCACCTCCAGCCTCGACGTGCCGAGCGAGCGGCTGGTGCAGCGGGCGCTGCGCACGATCCTCGCCGAGCGTACGGCGCTGATCATCGCGCACCGGCTCTCGACCGTCGAGATCGCCGATCGGGTGCTGGTGATGGAGCGCGGCAAGGTCGTCGAGGACGGCCCGCCGGCCCAGCTCATCGCCGCCTCCGGCCGGTTCGCCGGGCTGCACCGGGCCTGGCTGGAGAGCCTGAGCTCCTAGTGGTGGGCCGCGGCCAGGGAGTTGGCGTACAGCTCGAAGCCGACGAACAGGGCCAGCGGCACGCCCAGCGCGACCAGTAACCTGCCGGGCAGACTCCCGGGCAGCCTGCCGGGCAGGCGTGTCCGCTCCGGACGCGGAGCGGGCACCCTGCCCGGCGGCGCCGGCACGCGCTCCGGCTCCGGCTCGGGGCCGCGGGTCGGGTACCCGGAGGGGAACCAGGTCACGCGGTTCGCGCCGCAGGCCGGGCAGCAGGCGTCCGACCAGGGCGGTTGCACGGGAACCCCCGAGCTGAGCCAGATGTCGCCCTCGTTGCCGTAGGCGTCGGAGAGGTGTCTGACGACGAACTCCTCCTCCCAGACATGCAGGCAGCGCAGGCATTCGAAGGGCCACGTCTCGCAGGTGTCGAATTCGTCGGGCATGAGGGCAACTCCCGGCCGTCGGTTCGCCGTGTCACCTTGAGTGTCCGCCCGATTACGATTTCCCTTCAAGACGGGATGTTCTTCCACCCATGGCGATGAAAGCCTTACCGGCTGTCAGATCACCGGGCGTTCAGTAGTACAACGGTCTCCGCACCGGACTGAGCAGCGGTGTGGGGTCGGGCGCGCCGGGCTCGGCCGGCGGGATCAGTTCCGGATGGTGGGTGAGATAGCCGTCCGGGAACGTGGTGGCCTGCTGGCAGCCGCACTGCGGGCAGATCACGCCCGACGCCGGCGGCATGGCGGGCAGCCCGGCGCGCAGCCAGACCTCGCCCTCGTTCCCGTGATCATCTTCGCTGTGCCTGACGACGTAGTCCTCCTGCCAGACGTACCAGCAGCCGCGGCATTCGAAAGGCACGTTCCTGAGTTCCTCGTCCAATGAGGTCACCCCCTGATTTCGAGTGTCCGCCCCCTCCTCGGACACTGGCAACCGGGCTTACCGAACGGTGAACACAAATGTGAACGCGCCCGCGACCACGCTCAACGTGCCGAGCCAGGCGAAGACCGCGTCGACCTGGGCATTCAGGGGCCGGCCCGCGTGCAGCGCGGCCTGGACGCGGCGGTAGCGCAGCCGGGTCCTGATCAGCAGCACGCCGCCGCAGAGCGCGGCCATCGCGAAGCCGGCGACGGCGAGCACCGGCAGGCTGTAGCGGACCGCCAGCCCGGTCGCGGCCAGCCCGCCGGTGGACAGGGCCACGGCCGTGCGCACCCAGGCCATGCGGGTGCGCTCGCTCTGCAGCCCCTGGTCCCAGATCTCCTCCTCGGTCGTCATGCGATCACGCCGACAGGATGATCAGGACGAGGGCCACGACGGCGACGGCCGCGACGCCGTACCCGAAGACGGCCGCCAGCGCGGGCGGCGGGAGCGGCGCCTGCCGGCGCAGCGCCCGCTGGATGTTGCGCCAGCGGGGGTAGGCCATGCCCGCCGCCAGCGCCGAGAGGCTGACCAGCACGATGGCCAGCGCGGTGCGGATCCACGGCACGAACACGTGCGGCGGCACCGCGGCCATCGCCACCCCACCCGCGCTGAGCGCCAGCGCCGTGCTCAGCCAGGTGAGGAAGGTGCGTTCGTTGGCCAAGGTGAAACGCGGGTCGGGTTCCATAGGAAAAAGGCTAATTCGTACCTATTTCCCCTAGAGAAGCCGGGATTGGCGCTTCGGCTCAGCTACACGCCTGGGCCACCTTCTCGACGTAGGCGGCGCTCTCGCTGGTCACCTTCTGGACGGCGTCGACGGCGTCGTTGACGTCGTTGACGTTGATGCTGGTCAAGGTGCCGGCCATCTTGTCGCTGGCCTCCTTGAGCGTGGTGTTGGCGGCCTGGTCGGCCACTCCGCCGAGCTTGGCGGCGGCGTCGTCGATGGCCTTGTCCATGGCCTGCGGGTCGTTGGTGAGCCTGCTGAGCTCAGCGCCCAGCTCAGTGATGATCTTCGGTGCCTCCAGGCACGCCTGGGCCTTGTCGATGGTGTTGTTGACCTCGCCGCAGCCTGCGGCCAGGACGCCGGCCACGAAGAGGGCCAGGGGCAAGAACCGGCTCTTGAGTTGAGGCATGCCTTGACCCTACCCAAGGGTACGGACGCGTGCTGTGACCGAACGTAGCCGATCCGTCGGCACCCGCTTGGCTCCCACGCTATCCAAAGGAATCCTTGACATCCGCCGGGCGGTCGGCCCAAGATTCCAAACATGTCTTTGGAATCTCCGGACGGCCGGCGTCCGCGCGTGCTCGACGACGCTGCGGCCATGCGGGCGTTCGCGCATCCGGTCCGGCTGGCGCTGCACGAGATCCTGCTGCGCGAGGGCCCGGCCACCGCCGCCGACGCGGCCAGGCAGGCGGGCATCAGCCAGGCGCTGGCCTCCTACCATCTGCGGCAGCTCGCCAAGTACGGCTTCGTCGAGCAGGCCGAGGCCCGCGACGAACGAGAGCGGCCGTGGAAGGTGACCGAGCCCGTCCAGGTGTGGAGCGAGGCCGACGCGCCCGACGTCACCGCCGCCCGCGGCCTGCTGGAGCAGGTCATCGCCGAGCGGGCGATGACGCGGCTGCTCGAATGGCAGCAGCGGCGGCGCGAGGAGCCCGAGGCGTGGCGGGGGGCCGGCTCGATCGGCAACGTCCACCTGTACGCGACGCCGGAGGAGCTCCAGGAGCTGGGGAACGCCATGTCGGCGCTGCTGGAACCGCTGATGGCGCGGGTCTTCGACCCGGCGCGGCGGCCCGCCGGGTCACGTCCCGTGCTGCTGTCGCAGATCCTGGTCCCGCTGCCGCCCAGCGGCTCCGGCGGCTGAGGCCCCGATGGCGTCCCCGCCGCTGACCGGCCCGGCCGAGGAGCACCCCGACGGGCCCGCCGCACTCCCCCCGGACGACGGGACGGGCGGCGTCCGGGCCCTGCTCGGCCGCAACCGCGACTTCCGGCGGCTCCTCGCGGCCGGCCTGATCTCCCAGACCGGCGACTGGGCCGTCAGCACCGGCCTGGCCTACCACGTCTACACGCTCACCGGCTCGACCCTGGCCACCGCCGTCATGCTGCTGCTGTCCCGGCTGCCCGACGTCGTGCTCGGCCCGGTGGCCGGGGTGCTCGCCGACCGCTGGGACCGCCGCAGGCTGCTGGTGGGCGCGGACCTGCTGCTGGCTGCCGGGCTGCTGCCGCTGCTGCTCGTCCGGGAGCCGGGCCAGGTGTGGATCGTGTACGCGGTCGCGCTGTGGACCGGGGTGCTGAGCACGGTGCTGTACCCCGCCCAGAGGGCGCTGGTGCCCCAGCTCGTGGCCGAGGCGCAACTCGTCCGGGCCAACGCGCTGCACGGGCAGAGCGCCCAGGCCGCGCGGCTGGTGGGCGCGCTGGCCGGCGGCGTCGCGGTCGGGGCCGGCGGGCTGGCGGCCGTGGTGTGGATCGACGTGGCCAGCTTCGTGCTCTCCGCACTGCTCCTGGCGGGCCTGCGCACCCGCGGCCACACCCCCGCCGTCAGGCCCCGGTTCGGTTTCCGGCTGGAGCGGGCGGCGCGACCGCTCCTGGTCTACATGATGATCACCGGCCTGGGCGAGGGCGTCTTCGGGACGCTGGTGGCCCCGTTCGTCGCGGACGTGCTGGACGGGCGCGGCGACGCCTACGGGCTGTTCCTGTCGGTGCAGGCGGTCGGCGGGATCGCCGGCGGGCTGGCCGTGGCGGCCTGGCTGGGGAACGCGGCCCCGCGGGCGCTGCTGGGCTGGGGCGCGGTCACGTTCGGGCTGGCGGACCTGGCGCTGTTCACCTACCCGCTGGTGTCGTCCGCGCTGTGGCCCGCGTTCGTGCTGATCGCCGTCGCGGGGGTGCCCGCCGCCGCCGCGGGCGCCGGCTTCGTGACCGTGACCCAGACCGTCACGGCCGCCGAGCGCAGAGGGGCCGTCTTCGGCCTGCTCGGCAGCGCCCACGCCGCCACCGCGCTGCTCGGGACGGCGCTGGCGGGCCTGCTCGGCGACGTCCTCGGCATCGTGGCGACGCTGTGCGTGCACGCCGCCGGCCTGGTCACGGCGGGTCTCCTCGCCCTGCGTCTGCTGCGTGCCCGCTGACCTGCGGTCATACTTGATCCGATATCGAGCGGTTCGCGATATCGCTATTAGACATCACGTGATCGCATCTGCTTTGCTCCTGCCCTCCGGACCCATCGATCGCACAACTGCGAGGACATTGGCATGCGACACCTCCGCACCAGGGCCGCGCTCCAGGCGGCGTCCCTGACGATCTCCCTCGTGGCGGGCGGCGCCCTCGCCACGAGGGAGATCGTCAGGGATACGCCATCGACACCGCGACCGGCAGGACGGTCGGCTACCGCTCGGGCGAGCGGTTCCCGCTGCTGTCCACGTTCAAGGCGCCGCTGTGCGCGGCCGCGCTGCACCGGGCCCGCACCTCCGAGCCCGGCCTGATGGACAAGGTCGTCACGTGGACGACCGCGGACCTCAAGCCCAACTCGCCCACCACCGAAAAGCACGTCAAGGACGGCCTGAGCGTGGCCAGGCTGTGCGAGGCGGCCATCACCGAGAGCGACAACACCGCCGCCAACATGGTGCTCAAGCAGATCGGCGGGCCGGCCGGGCTGACCAGGTACTTCCGCACGCTGAAGGACCGCGTCTCCCGCCTCGACCGCTGGGAGACCGAGCTGAACGACTGGACCGCCGGCGACCGGCGCGACACGACCACGCCCGCGGCCGTCTCCCGCGACCTGCGCCTGCTCACGACCGGCGGCGCGCTGCACGCCAAGGACCGCGAGCGGCTCAACGCCTGGCTGATCGCGAGCAAGACCGGCGCCGCCCGCATCCGCGCCGGCCTGCCCAAGAGCTGGACCATCGGCGACAAGACGGGCACGAACCCCGAGATCGGCGGCGCCAACGACATCGCCGTCGCCTGGCCGTCCGGCAGGTCGTCCGCGCCGATCATCCTGGCCGTCTACACCAACCGATCGGTCGCGGCCACCGACGACGCGGTCGTCGCGAAGACCGCGACGATCCTGGCCCGCGGGCTCGGCAGGCTCTGATGCGACGACGGGGGACGAAGATTGTGCGCCTGGCCGCCGCGGGGGCGGCGGCGGGCGTGGTGCTGGCGGCGATCGCGATCCCGGCCGTGGGGGGCGCGGGGGTCGGCTTCGTGGCAGCGGCCGACGAGGTGAACCTCAGACCGCTCGACCTGCCGGAACCGCCGCCGGCGGAGGTCACGATCGTGCAGGACGCCAAGGGCGGCGAGATCGCCCGCTTCTACGAGGAGTACCGCGAGGTCGTCGGGTTCGACGAGATCGCGGAGACGATGAAGACGGCGATCGTGGCGATCGAGGACTTCCGCTTCTACCAGCACGGCGCGATCGACATCGAGGGCACGCTGCGCGCGCTGGCCACGAACCTGCAGACGGGCCGCACGAGCCAGGGCGGTTCGAGCATCACCCAGCAGTACGTCAAGCAGGTGCTGCTCAACTCGGCCGACACCGACGCGCAGCGGAACGCGGCCGTCGAGGCCAGCTACGCGCGCAAGCTCAACGAGCTGCGGTACGCGATGGGCGTCGAGCAGAAGTACTCCAAGGACGAGATCCTCGCGAAATATCTGAACATCGCGTACTTCGGCGCGAGCGCGTACGGGGTGGAGGCCGCGGCCCGGCGCTTCTTCG
Source organism: Nonomuraea sp. MG754425 (assembly GCF_021699195.1). Classification (GTDB taxonomy): domain Bacteria; phylum Actinomycetota; class Actinomycetes; order Streptosporangiales; family Streptosporangiaceae; genus Nonomuraea. The sequence continues at coordinate 19,029 of NZ_SSXE01000196.1, forward strand.
GGGTGTCCGCCGCCGACCTGACCCTGCCGCAGGCCGCCACGCTGGCCGGCGCCGTCCAGGACCCGAACGCCACCGACCCGAACCTGGGCAGGCAGCAGCGCGAACGCCTGCTGAACCGGCGCGACGTCGTCCTCGACCGGATGGCCGAACTCGGCGAGATCACCGCGGCCGAGGCGGCCGGGGCGAAGGCCACCAAGCTCGGTTACGCGGGCACCGGCATTCCGGGCGGCTGCGAGAGCAGCACCTATCCGTACTTCTGCCTCTACGTCCGGCACGAGATGCTCAGCAACCCCGACTTCGGCCCCACCTCCAAGGCCAGGCTGGTGATGCTCAACCGGGGCGGCCTGACCATCAGGACCACGATCGACCCGGGCGTCCAGGCCGCCGCCGAGCGGGCCATCAAACGGTACGTGCACCCGTCGGACCACCCGGTCGCCGCCCAGGCCCTGGTCAAACCCGGCACGGGCGCGATCAGGGCGATGGCCGCCAGCAGGCGTTACGGGACGAACGCGGCCAAGAACGAGATCTCCTACAACGTCGTCGCCGACACCGCGCACGGCGGCGGCATCGGCTTCCAGCCCGGGTCCACGTTCAAGACGTTCACCCTGATCACGGCCCTGCGGCAGGGCATGAAGCTGGACGACGGCTTCACGGCGGGCGCGGGATACCGGGCCCCGGCCTACTCGACGTTCAAGACCTGCAAGAACGAGAACATCGGCGACCCGGGCCACACCGTCACCAACGACGAGGGCTCCCCCGGCTGGAAGACGCTGCGGACCGGCACGTGGAACTCGGTGAACACGTTCTTCATGGAACTGGAGGAGCGGGTCGGCCTCTGCGAGACGGTCAAGACGGCCAAGTCACTCGGGATCCGGCGCGCGGACGGCCGCAAGCTGCAGGAGTACGAGACGTTCACGCTCGGCATCAACGAGTCCGACCCGGTGACGGTCGCCAGTGCGTACGCGGCGATCGCGGCCCGCGGCAGGTACTGCGACCCGATGGCGATCACCCAGATCACCGACCGCGACGGCCGGACCACCCGCTACCGCCCCAAGTGCCGCCAGGCCCTGGAACCGGCGATCGCGGACGCGACGGCCGGCGTCCTGTCGGGCGTCTTCACCAAGGGCACCATGAGCGGGATCGGCGGCCTGAACCGGGACGCCGCCGGCAAGACGGGCACCACCGACGACTACGCCTCGGCCTGGTTCGCCGGGTTCACGCCCGACCTGGCCAGCGCGGTCAGCCTGGGCGACCCCCGGGGCTCCCAGCAGCACCGGCTGACGGGCGTCACGATCGGCGGACGGTACTACGGGTCGGTCCAGGGGGCCAGCATCCCCGGCCCGATCTGGCGGGACACGATGTCGGCGGCGCTGCGCGGCGTGCCCGCCACGTCCTTCGTCCCGATCGACGAGTCCCGTTTCGGCGGGTGCTCGAAGGGCTGCCGCCCGGAGCCGACTCCGAAGGAGGACGAAACCGACCCGTCGGCGACGCCGTCAGCAACTCCGTCACCAACCGCAACCCCGACGAACCTCCCCTAGCTCCCGAACCCGACCACCTGGTCACTTGAGCGTCCGGGGACCCGCGGACCCGGGCAACCTCGGGCACCCGGTCAGCCGATCGGTTCGCCGGCGCCCCTTCCGGTGTCGCCAGGCCGGTCGGGCGGCACCCACCTGGTGCCGCCCGGCCCGCACCGGTGGCCCGGTGGCCCGGGTGCCGCTCAGGCCGCTCAGGCGGGTCGAGCCGGATCCGGCTCGACCGCCGCCATCCGACCGCCGCCCGTACGGCCATCGCCGGGCCGGCTGCGGCCGGATGTCCGTTCTCACGAGGTGGTTCAGCCGCTGACGCGATCCGGCCGGCAGAGCAGCCTCGAAGGCTCACATGAGCAGGTACCGGACGAACAAGCTGTACGCCCGGATGCTGAACGAGGTTCGCACGGCTTCGTCCGTCACGTGGTGGTCCTTCGCCCACCTGCGGACCTCGGGAGACAGGGTCATCTTGACGTCATTGAGGGTGTGCAACAGCACGACCACGGCGTACGCGTCCTGCTCGTCGGCGGGCCGCCACGTGGACCGCCTGCGCCCACGCCGCCGGGTGCCGTCCACCAACCACCACCAGCCATCGCGATCGACCTCGATCCGCTGCCTCCAGCACGCCATGTGCGGCGCATGCACATCGAGCACCCACCGATAGTCCTCGCCACCACCCTGTTCAGCACCACTCATCGCCCACCCCCCATCACCCCGAGCTCGACGAGCATCCAGCCGAGCACGACGGCATCGGACGGCGACAGCCTCAAGACGGGCACCTCATCGAGATCCACGTGAACCGCAGGCCACTCCTCGTCCGGATCCTGCCGGAGATCACCGAACAACACGGAAGACCGCCCGCCACCCTCCGCCTCCACATACAGGACCCGAACCTCGGCCAGGTGACACCTGCCACCGGCGTCATGCTCCTCCACACACCACGACGGGCAGGCACTCACGACCGGCCCCGCAAAAGGTGCGCGACCGGAGCGTTGACGGGCGCTGTAGGGGGTTCGGACCTGTGACTTTCCATACGCCGAACCGTAGAAGCCGCCCTACCAGGGCCTCAAGACGATTGCACGCGATTGCGCAGGACGAAACCGGAATGGCTCATGGTGGCTCCGAGGACTCGCCCTCGGGGAAGTGCGCGGCAGCCAGATCGTCCAGGACAGCGGTCATCAGGCTACGTGCGGCCTTGCCATACAGAGCGACGTCCTTCATCAGGCCGAAGATCTTGCCGTAGAGGGCGATCTCCTCCGGTTGCGTCAGTGACAGCTCCGCGGCGAACGTCTCGACCGTGACGAGGCTCGTGCCGTACATCCAGAAGCCGTGCACGGGCGACTTCGGCAGCCGGGCCACGAAGGGGATCACGCCGAGAGCCACGTTGGGAAGGGTCGCCGACGCTATCAGCCGCTCGATCTGTCCCATCAGGACGTCAGGCGGGCACATGAGGTTGCGCACCGCCGCCTCGGTGAGGACGAAGTGAAAACGATGGCCGGGCCGGTAAAGGATCTCCTGGCGGTCCATGCGTGCCTGAAGGCCCTCCTCCAGGTCATCCGTGACCTCGTGAACCTTGATCGACTGGGCCATGATGTGCCGCGCGTACTCCCGAGTCTGGAAGAGACCGGGCACGGTGGCCGGCTCGAACCCGCGGATCAGGCCGGTCTCCGCCTCGATCGCGGCGATCTGCCGTTGCCGCTCCTGGGTCCCCGTACGCAACTGACGCTGCCACGCGGAGTAAGCCAGCTCAAGACCGCGAAGCTGCGAGATCAGCGAGGGCTGCAGGTCAGCCGCATCGCAGGCGGTGAGCCAGGCGCGAACGTCCTCCTCGGACGGGGTCTGCCTGCCGAGCTCGATCCTCGACACCTTCGTCGCCTGCCATTGGAGCGTCTGCGCGAGCTGCTTACCGTTGAGACCGGCATCCTTTCGCAGCTCACGCAGTCGTGCTCCGAGAGCCTCACGCGCCTGGCGGGGATTCGGCAAGATCAGCCCACTTCGTGACGTACGTGGAGTAGCGGACCGCATGCTGCCACGCCGATTCTCGTCCAGCGCGGAAGCCCTCGATGGCTGCGGGCTCGTCGACCAGTTCCATGCCGCGAAGCCGGTCGTCATCGTCGAACGGCAGCACCACCGCGACGGCGGAGTCGAACAGCCAGTAGTCCACCGAAGGCAGAGCCAGCTCCCCGGCTTCGCTGCGGGGAAGGTAGCGGATGTCCTCGCCCGCCTCCGCGTTACCGGCGTTGAGCAGGAGTTCGAACTGAATGTAGCCGGTGGGCGGCTCCGTGATCACGCGCACCCGTTCCACCCGGCGGCCGGTCGAGGTGACGTCCCGCATGAGATGCATCCAGGCCGCCCGCTGTGCTGTGTTGAGCTCATCCAGCCGTGACCAGTCGCGCGCCTGGAATGCTTCCCAACGATCGCGCTCCGCCGGCACGTTGTAGCAATCACGAAGCTCAAGGCGGAACACATCCGACCTGGCCTGCCGGAACAGCTCTAGGAACTCGTCAGCCGAGACCTCCCGGGTCACCGCAGCTCCCGGGGCAGGTCGAGGACGTCCCACGGCACCTCGACCACGATCTCGTCGGGCGCCAGGTCGCGGAGATCAGCGAGGGCTTCCGGGTCGGTCACGAGCTTGCCCTGGACCACCGCAGTGTCGCGGTCGGTCCTGTACAGGGCCGGGCAACTGCCCTCGTTGCTCGTACCGGTCTTGCCGAGGTACGTGAGTCGCATGAGGCGTCCTCTCGATGAAGCGATTGCGCGCGATAGCGCGTGAACTCATCGATATTTCATCCCTCCACCGGCGTCAACGGGCCAGACGGAAACAATGAAGAAGCCCTCGCCATCTCCTGTGCAGATGAGTGCCCTTGGCCTCGCTCGGGCCGTGGTTGATCCTCGCGATCCCGGTGCCGTTCATGTGCACCCCGTCCGCCGCGAGCTGGTTCAGCCGCTGACGCGGCCCCGGTCGCCGTCGGTGGTGGTCGCGTGGAGCAGACGGAGTTGGCCTATCTCGGACACGTTCTTCATCAGTTCGGAGTTCACCCAGGCGACCATGTGGGCGACGGTGTGGCCGGAGTCGCGCGGCCACGGGAACGGGGCCTCGGCGTCCAGGTCGGCGTCGGTGAGGCGGTCCAGGACCGCCAGCCAGTCGGCGCGCAGGCCGCGCAGCCACGCGACGGCGGCGGCCCCGTCGCCCGGCCACGTGATCTCGGCCCTGTCGGGCGCCTCCCGCCCCTCGGCGTGATCGAGGGTCGTGCGCCACCACCAGCCGATGTGCCAGCTCAGCCAGGCAACGGTGGGGACCGGGACGGGGTCGGGCTCGGTCTCCGCGAAGTCCGGACGCCAGAGGCCCGCGTCGTCGCGGTGCACGGTCCAGCAGTGCGGGCCGGGCTCCCACAGGAAGTCGTCCGGGCGCAGCCGGTCGAGGTGGTATTCGAAGAGCGACCAGGTGAAGTCGAACTGCCAGCGCAGCAGCTCACGTCGGGATGCGGGCACCAGCCGATGATCGCAGCCCGTCCCGGCCGCCGTCGAACCGGTTTTCGACCTGGGCACACGCCCGCGGGAACCCCGGACGACATTCGAACAGGACCTTGGACCTAGGATTTTCCCCATGGCGAACTGCGAGCATCTTTCCCAGGCCGACGACCCCGCCGCGAACACGCCGCAGGGCTGCGAGGAGTGCCTGGCCACCGGTGGCCGCTGGGTGCACCTGCGGCGCTGTCTGGAGTGCGGCCACATCGGGTGCTGCGACTCCTCACCGAACAAGCACGCGACGCGGCACTTCCACGAGACGGGTCACCCGGTCATCCAGTCCTTCGAAAAGGGCGAGAGCTGGCGGTGGTGCTTCGTGGACAACGAGATGGGCTGAGCCGGGGCGGTCAGCGTTCGAGGATGGCCTCCTCGAAGTCGAGCTGGGACATCACCTCGCGCAGCACCTCGTCGTCGAGGCGGCGCTCGTCGCGCAGCCGGACGAACACCTGCCGCTCGGCCTGCAGCATGTCGCGGCGCAGGCGGCGGTAGAGCGCGCTGGGCGTCTCCGTCCCGCCCTGGGCCGTGCCGCCACCCAGCCGCTCCCACGCGGTCAGCGAACGGCGCCACGACTTCTCCCTGAGCTGGTCGATGACCTGTCGCTGGATCTCGTCGGGCTCGCCGTGCTCGGCCAGCAGCCGGTCGAGCTCCGCCAGGCCCGCCTCCAGCGCGGCCTGCTGCGCCGCCGCCTCGGCCAGGCGGTCCTCGTACTGCTCCTGCTCGCTCGACACGCGCAGCCGCCTGATCAGCGCGGGGAACGTGGTGCCCTGGATGAGCAGGGTGCCGATCACGGTGGTGAACGTCAGGAAGAGCAGCATCGCCCGATCGTGGGCCGGCACGCCCGGCGGGATCGCGAACGCCGCCGCCAGCGACACCACGCCGCGCATGCCCGCCCAGCCGAGGATCACCGTCTGCGCCACGGTCGGCCCGCCGCTGCCCGCCCGCACCTTGATCAGGGACGTGGTCGTGAACACCCACACGAACCTGCTGACGATCGTCACCGCCAGCACCACCACCGCGTACC
>NZ_SSXE01000197.1 GCF_021699195.1 Nonomuraea sp. MG754425
GCCACCGCCGTGGCTACGGCACTTGGCCGGGTTCTTGTGCTTCCAGCAGGGATGCGCTGCGGCGACGATCGACTGACTGCTTGCCTGCTGCACCGTGGTCCCGGTCGTAACGGGCTGGGCTGCCGCTGCCGTCGCCGCGGGGGCGACGAGCGCCGTAGATGCCACGGCACCTGCTGCGAGGAGCTTATGGATCTTGTTCATGACCAGTTCACCTCGTGCTGTTCTCGGGGTTCCCGGGGCACCTGACGGCCCCTCAGCTCCCGACGCTAGGCCGGGGCTCCGCGCAGGTGGATCTCAGCGAGGCAAAAGTCTGGTTGGCGATGATTACCCGGCAGCACGGAGTCATCCGCGTCAGGAAGCGCCTGACTACAGATCGCGACAGTCGTTAAGAAGGACGTTGATCGCCACCAAAGCGGCCCCAAACCACAGGCGTGAACGGTCGGCGGAACGTCACGCCCGCGATCGCGATGTATCGGCTCTCCACGCGGGCCCGGTAAACCTCGCAGCCCCGCCCGTCGCTGGCCTCGCCCGGCCAGGTGATAGCCGGGTAGAGCATGCGTTCAGCCGCCCTTGCGGTGTTGTGACCCAAGCCACTCCGGCCGATGGGGTGGCCGGGCCGCGCTCGTCGCGTCTCGTACCGGCGTTCGCGGCGCAAGCACGCGCGGCGCGCACGGCGGACGCCCGGAGTGTCCGCGGAGACACATGCCGTGCGGACCTCACGAGGCGATCCTCGTCACCTGCCCGTACGCGAACGCACCGGCCGCCTCGCTCCCTTCAGCACGTGGCCGGCCGCGACCGCGACGAGCGCGACGGGTGCCGCCCAGGCCCACCGTCGGGTCGGCGTCGCGAGGGCGGGCCGGCCGTCACGCCCGGCTCTGGTTCATGGCGTTTCGGGTCGTGTAACGTCGTTTCCAGTTTGCCGCGAAAGGGTCGCCGCCCGTCTGGAAGGGACGTACATGGGGCCTCATCCGCACGGCTGGTGGATCGTCCTTCACCTGGTGCTGTTCGTCTTCTGGCTGGGCGGCGACCTGGGGGTGTTCTACTCCAGCAGGCACGTCCTCGATCCCGCCGCCACCCCGCAGGCGCGCGCCACCGCGTTGCGGATCATGAGCGGGCTCGATCTCGGGCCGAAGGTGTGCCTGGTGCTCTTCCTGCCCAGCGGGGTCACGCTGGCGGCGCTGGAGCCGCACGGGGCGGAGCTGTTCGGCGTACCGCTGTTCCCGCTCTGGTCGGTGCTGCTGGTGTGGGCGTTCGCGCTGGGCTGGCTGGCGCTGACGGTGGCCGACCACCGCACGCACGGCCGTTTCCCGCTGGTACGGCGGGCCGACTGGGCGATCCGGCTGGCGCTGGTCGCCGCGATCGCCTGCGCGGCGGCCTACACGCTCGTCGCCGAGCGCCCGTTCGGCGTCGAGACCGATCCCCGCTGGCTGGGCGCCAAGCTGGCGCTGTACGCCCTGGCGATCGCGGCGGGGCTGGGCATCAGGCTCAGGCTGCGCGCGTTCGGGCCGGCCTTCGGCACGCTGACCGCGACGGGCTCCACACCGCAGGTGGAGCGCGCGCTGCGCGGCTCGGTGGACGGCTGCCTGCCGTTCGTCTGGACGATCTGGGCCAGCGTGCTGGCCGCCGCCGTGCTGGGCGTGCTCAAACCGGGCGCGACGTGGTGACCCCGGCTACGCGTGGTGGCCGAGCCGGGCGGACAGGCGGGCCGTCGTCTCCAGGAGCGCCCGCGCGGCCTCCTGGAGGTGGGGCTTGAAGCGGGTGGCCGGGCCGGAGACGCTCACGGCCGCGATCACCAGGCCGTCGTGGTCGAAGATCGGGGCGGCGACGGACGCGGCGCCGTCCTGGCGCTCGCCGAGCGAGGTGGCGTAACCGCGGCGCCTGACGGACGCGAGTTCGGCGCGCAGCTTCTCGGGGTCGGTGATGGTCTTCGGGGTGAGGGCGTCGAGCTTGTGCCGGACCAGGTAGCCGTCGACCTCCTCGGCGCGCAGGAAGGCGAGGATCGCCTTGGAGGCGCTGCCCGCGTGCAGCGGGTAGGGGATGCCGAGCGAGACCTCCATGCGCAGTTCCTGCGCGGGCACGACCTGGTCGACGTAGAGGCGGGTGTCGCCGCGCCGTACGGACAGGGCGGCGGTCTCCTCCGTGCGCAGCGACAGGCGGCTCAGCTCGGGACCGGCCATGGCGCGCAGGTCGGTGCGGGCCATGTACGCGCGGCCGAGCGCGATGGCGGCGTGCCCCAGGGAGTAGCGCCGGGTGGCCGGGTCGAGCGCGATGAGCTCGCGGCTGCGCAGCGCCGTGAGGATGCGGTGCACGGCCGCCTTGGTCAGGTCGAGCTCGGTGGCGATCTCGGTGACGCCCAGGTCGGGGCGGTTGCTGCGGCCGAACAGCAGCAGGACGTCCATCGCCCGCTCCACCGAGGCGATGGACCTGCTCTGATTCTCGGTCTCGACTTGAGCGCTCACACGCACAGTCTATTTCCGTGAGGGAAACGCGGTCACGTTGACACAAAAGATGGAGGTCGTTACCTTCAGCGTTACAGCGTTTCCCATATTGAAACGACTCGTTCGGAACGGCGAGGGGCAGTGGCGTAGACGGCGTCCCCCGTGCCGTACGAGATCCTCGAAGACCTCGCGCCCGGCCGGGACGGACAGGTCCAGCGAGACGGACTTCTTGTTGCGGTTGAAGGTCTCGAAGAACAGCGAGTCCTCCTCGTCGGCGTACGGGGGGACGTAACGCCCGACGTCGCCGCCCACCCGAGGGTCCTCGATCTTGATGACCTCGGCTCCGAGGTCGGCCAGGTGCACGCTGCCGAACGGCCCGGCGCCGTACTGCTCCAGGCTGACGACTCTGACGTCCTCCAGCGCTCTCATAACCTTCCGATCAGCTCGATGATGCGGGCCTGGTCGCGGCGGATCTCCTCCGGCGGGTTGCCGTGCACGGCGGGGGTGAGCTTGACGGTGTCGGCCGGCCCCTCGTACCGTGCCAGCCGCTCGGCCACCTGGTCGGGCGGCCCGGCCAGGACCAGCGGGTCGATCATGTGGCCGGGCACGTCCGGGCGGCGTCCGGCGCGGAAGGCGGTGACGGCGGCGGCGTGCTCGGCGGCCAGGTCGTGGAAGGCGAAGAAGTCCCGGTAGGTGGCGACGCTCGCGTAGAAGGCGAGCGTCCCGACCGCCCGGCGGCGGGCCGCCTCGGGGTCGCGGTCGATCGAGCAGCAGGCGGAGACCACCACGTCGAACCGTTCGCGCGGGCGTCCCGCCAGCCCGGCCGACAGGTTCGGCAGGACGTGCTCGCGCAGGTAGCCGGGCGAGCACAGCTCGTGGGAGAGCCAGCCGTCGCCGATGCGCCCGGCCAGCCTGGTGAGCTGCGGCCCGACGGCGGCCAGGTAGATGGGGATGCTGGTGCGGACCGGCGGGTGGGGCCGCCGCCAGCCGCGCGCGTCGAGCCGGCGGCACGTCCCCTCGTAATGGAGCGGTTGCCCGGCGACGATCGCCCTGATCACCTCGACGGTCTCGCGCAGCCGGGTGAGCGGCCGGTCCCACGGGACGTCGTGCCAGCGCTCGTTGAGCCGGCGGGTGCCGGTGCCCAGGCCGAGCACGAACCGGCCGCCGGTCAACTCGTCCAGGTCGAGCGCCTCCAGCGCGGTGGTCATGGGGCTGCGGGTGAAGGCGAGCCGGACGGCGGTGCCGACGCCGGCCCGCGACAGCGTCCCCGCCACGGCTGCGGCGCTGACGGTGGCGCTGCGGTGCAGTTCGGGCACCCAGATCACCTCGGCGCCCGCGTCCTCGGCCGCGCGGGCGGCGGCGGCCAGCTCCTGCAGCGTCTGCCCCCACGGGCCGTAGGTGATCCTCATGACGCGGGCCGGCCGAGCCGGTCGAGCACCGCCTGTTCCTGCCACACCTCGCCGTACTTGGCCTGGATGTCGTACAGGGCGGCCTCGTGCGGGCCGGGCGAGCGGTCGCCGACGGCCTGCCGCACGACGATCGGCACGAACCCGTGCTGGACGGCGTCCACCGCGCTGGCCCGGACGCATCCGCTGGTGGAGACCCCCGTGATGACGAGGGTGTCCACGCGCAGCGCGGTGAGCGTGGCGGCGAGCGCGGTGCCGAAGAACGCGCTGGCGTACTGCTTGACGACGACGATCTCCCCGTCGGACGGGGCGACCTCGGGCATGAGCGCTCCGAGCGGGCCGTGCAGCGAGCGCAGGGGCGTCGCCTTGCGGTAGAACAGGCCGCCGTCGAGACCGCCGGGCTCGTGCGCCACCCGGGTGTGCAGGACCGGGATCGCGGCCCGGCGGGCCGCCGACAGGAGCCGCGCGGCCGAGCGCAGGCAGTCGCGGGAGCCCACGTACAGGGCGGCGCCGGGCTCGAAGTAGGCCCGCATCAGGTCGACGAGGAGCAGCGCGGGCCGCTCGCCGAAGGGCAGCACGCCGTCGAAGGGGTCCATTCAGATGACGCCCTTCTCGCGCAGCCCGGCCAGTTCCGCCCCGGTCAGGCCGAGCAGCCCGCCGTAGACCTCGTCGTTGTGCCGGCCGAGTTCGGGGCCGGGGGTGCGTACCGCGCCGGGCGTGGCCGAGAGCTTCGGCACGACGTTCTGCATGGCCAGCTCGCCGAACTCCGGATGCGGCACGCGCACGATGGCCTCGCGGGCGGCGAAGTGCGGGTCGGCGAACATGTCGGCGGCCGTGTAGATGCGCCCGGCCGGTACGCCGCCCTCGTGCAGCGTCCGGAGCAGTTCCTCGGCGGGCAGGGTGGCCGTCCAGGCGGCGACGAGGCCGTCCAGCTCCGCCATGTGCTCGCCGCGCGCGCCGTGCGTGGCGAAGCGCGGGTCGGCGGCCAGTCCGGGGGCGCCCATCACGCGTGCCAGCCGGGCGAAGACGCTGTCCTGGTTGGCGGCGATGAGCACGGACTCGCCGTCCGCCGTGGGGTAGACGTTGCTGGGTGACACGTTCGGCAGCACGGGGCCGGTGCGTTCGCGCTGGTAGGCGGCCTGCTGCCATTCGGGCAGCAGCGACTCCATCATGGCCAGGACGGCCTCGTAGATGGCCGAGTCCACGACCTGCCCCTTGCCGCTGCGCTCGCGCTGGTGCAGCGCGACCAGGGTGCCGACGCAGGCGTGGGTGGCCGCCAGGGAGTCGCCGAGCGAGATCCCGGCGCGGGACGGCGGCCGGTCGGGGTCGCCGGTGACGTGGCGGATGCCGCCCATCGCCTCGCCGATGGAGCCGTATCCGGCGCGCGGCGCGTACGGTCCGGTCTGGCCGAACCCGGTGACCCGGGTGATCACCAGCCAGGGGTTGATCGCGTGCAGTTCCGCGGGGGACATGCCCCAGCGCTCCAGGGTGCCGGGACGGAAGTTCTCCAGCAGCACGTCCGCCTCGGCCACGAGCCGTTTGACCAGGTCCTGCCCTTCGGGCGTGCGCAGGTCGCAGGTGACCGACTTCTTGTTACGCGCCACGACCGGCCACCACAGCGAGCGTCCGTGCGGCTTCTCCCTGCCCCACTGACGCATCGGGTCGCCTCGCCCCGGGTCCTCGACCTTGATGACCTCGGCGCCGAAGTCGCCGAGCAGTTGCCCGCAGAACGGGCCGGCCAGGAGCTGACCGAGTTCGACGACGCGGATGTCGTCCAGGGGCAGGTCGTACCGGGGCATGGGGTTCCTACTCGGGCGAGGGACTACTGCCCGTTCATTTTGAAACAGCTTTTCCCATAATGGAACACCCTGAAAGATCCCTCACCGTCGCCGCCGGTCAGAGCACTTGAGGCCACCGGCGCGCGCGTGGTGTCGGTCAGCTCCAACCCGCACCGCCGCTCGCCCGTCGTCTTCGACGACACCCACTTCACCCGCCGCCCGTACGAGCCGTGGTCGGCCTACGACCTCACGGCGGCGTCCGGCTGCCCCCGCCCGCTGAACAGTTGCACTGTGTCCAATACATTTGTATAGACTCTTGAACGTGCGACCAATCAGTGAAGAGGATCTGACGACCCGCGCCCGCATCCGCGACGCCGCCCTCGGGCTGTTCGCCGAGCAGGGGGTCAAGGCCACCACGATCCGCGGCATCGCCGAGGCTGCCAAGGTCTCTCCCGGCCTGGTGCAGCACCACTTCGGCAGCAAGGAAGCGCTGCGGCGCTCCTGCGACGAGTACGTCCTGGCCTACCTGCGCGACCAGGTCAACGCGGGCATCACCGAGCACAACCTGGAGAAACCGGAGTTCATCGAGAGCGTGCACCGCACCGCGCCGCCCCTGATGAAATACCTCGGCCGCGCCCTCGTGGAGGGCTCCCCCGCCGCCGCCACGATGTTCGACGACCTCGTCCGCCTCACCGAGGAGCACCTCGCGAGCGACGAGCCGGGCTCGGACGACGACCACCGCGCCCGCGCGGCGGTGCTGACGGCGATGAAGCTCGGCATCACGGTGCTGCACGAGCACGTCTCCCGCGCTCTCGGCACCGACATGTACGCCCAGCAGGGCGCGCTGCGCGTCAGCAAGGCGCAGCTCGACCTGATCCGACCGGAGTTCCTCGGCCGCGACCTGTTCGAACAGGCACGGACGGGCCTGGAGAAGTACGAAGGACAGCGATGAACGCCGCAGTGCACGCCGACGGCCTGGTCAAGACCTTCGGCCAGGCCAGGGCCCTCGACGGGCTCGATCTCACCGTCAGGACGGGCGAGGTGCACGGCTTCCTCGGCCCCAACGGCGCGGGAAAGACCACCACGATCCGCATCCTGCTGGGCCAGATGCGCGCCGACGGCGGGCAGGTCGCGTTACTCGGCGGCGACCCGTGGCACGACGCCACCGAGCTGCACCGCCGCCTCGCCTACGTGCCCGGCGACGTCACCCTGTGGCCGTCGCTGACCGGCGGCGAGGTCATCGGCCTGCTGGGCCGGGTACGCGGCGGCCTCGACCCGCGACGCCGCGCCGACCTGCTCGACCGCTTCGAGCTCGACCCGCGCAAGCGGTGCCGCACCTACTCCAAGGGCAACCGGCAGAAGGTGGCGCTGGTGTCCGCGTTCGCCTCCGACGTGGAGCTGCTGGTGCTGGACGAGCCCACCTCGGGCCTCGACCCGCTGATGGAGGCCGTCTTCAACCAGTGCGTGCTGGAGGAGAAGCGCCGCGGCCGGACGGTGCTGCTGTCCAGCCACATCCTGTCGGAGGTGGAGACGCTGTGCGACCGCGTCAGCATCATCCGCGCCGGCCGCACCGTCGAGTCCGGCAGCCTGGCCGAGCTGCGCCACCTCACCCGCACCTCGGTGCGCGCCGAGCTGGCCGGGCCCGCGCCCGGCCTGGCCGCGCTGCCCGGCGTGCACGACCTCACCGTCGAGGGCACCCGCCTGCACTGCCAGGTGGACGGCGACGCGCTCACCCCGGTGCTCGCCGAGCTGGCCGCGGCGGGCGTGCGCACGCTGACCACCCAGCCGCCCACGCTGGAGGAGCTGTTCCTGCGGCACTACGCGGGCGCGGCCCGATGACCGGCACCTGGGCGCTGATCCGGCTCATCCTGCGCAGGGACCGCGTGCTGCTGCCGGTGTGGATCGCCGGCACCGCGCTGCTGCCGTCCAGCATCGCCTCCGCCACCCTCGACCTGTACGCCGACCAGGCCGCCCGCGACTCCTTCGCGGCGCTGTCGATGAGCAACCCCGCGCAGCTCGCCACGCGCGGCGCGATCTACTCCGCCGGCGTGGGCGGCCTGACCGCCTGGACGCTCGGCTCGTCCCTGACCCTGATCGGCGGCCTGGTCAGCATCCTGCTGGTGATCAGGCACACCCGCGCCGAGGAGGAGACCGGGCGGCGCGAGCTGCTGTCGTCGGGCGTCGTCGGCCGGCACGCCCCGCTGGCCGCCGCGCTCGTCGTCGTGCTGGGCGGCAACCTGCTGCTGGGCCTGCTGTCGGTGCCCGGCCTGAGCGCCGCCGGCCTGCCCGCGGGCTCCTCGCTGCTGTTCGGGCTGTCCATCGCAGGGGGCGGCTGGGCGCTCGCGGCCGTGGCCGCGCTCGCCGCGCAGCTCAGCGCGTCGTCCGGCACGGCACGCGGTCTCGCCGTCTCCGCCGGGGCGCTGCTCTTCGCGCTGCGCGCGCTGGCCGACGCCGGTGGCGTCGCCTGGGCGGCGTGGCTGACGCCGTTCGGCTGGGTCCGGCTGACCAGGCCGTACGCGGGCGACCGGTGGTGGGTGCTGGGGCTGCTCGTGGCGTTCGCCGCCGTCCTGTCGGCCGCCGCGTTCCTGCTGTCCACCCGGCGCGACGTGGCCGGCGGCCTGCTGCCCGCCCGGCTCGGGCCCGCCTCCGGAGGCCCGGCGGGCGTGCTCGGGCTGGCCGGGCGGCTGCACCGGGGCCCGCTGGCGGGCTTCGCCGTCGGCTTCGGCCTGCTGGGGGCGCTGCTCGGGGTGGCCGCGCGCGGGCTCGACGCCCAGCTCGACACGCCGCAGTTCCGGGAGCTGGCCGCGACCGTCGGCGGCGCCGGCGCCCATATCTCCGACGTGTTCTTCACGTTCATGATGTACGTGCTCAGCCAGCTCGTGGCCGGGGCCGCGCTGGTGTCGGCCGTCCGCGCCCGCACCGAGGAGGCGGCCGGCCGGGCCGACCTGCTGCTGTCCACCCCGATCGGCCGGCTGCGCTGGGCGGCGAGCCACCTGGTGTTCGCCGCCCTGGGCCCGGCGCTGCTGCTGGCCGTGCTGGGCGGGGCGGCGGGGCTCGCCTACGGCGACCCGGTCCGCGTCACCGCCGCCACCCTCGCCTACCTGCCGGCGGTGTGGACCGTGGTCGGGATCGCGACGCTGCTGTGCGGCGCGCTGCCCCGGCCGGCGACGGCGGTGAGCTGGACCGCGCTCGGCCTGTTCCTGGTCATCGACCTGCTGGCGGAGTTCCGGCTGGCCGAGGGGGTCGTCCTGGAGTTGTCGCCGTTCGTGCACGTCCCGGCGCTGCTGCTGGGCGGGGACGCGTCTCCGGTGGTGCCGCTGCTGGTGCTGACCGCGCTGGCCGGCGGGCTGGCGGCGGCGGGGCTGGCGTTGCTGCGCCGCCGCGACCTGGCCCCGTCCACCTGACCGTCGAAGCCTGACCGGCCGAAACCTGAGCATCCGTGACCCGGCCGGGGCGTGCGCGCCGCCCCGGCCGGGTCGTCCCTGACTAGCCTTGGTCCATGGTGCACTTCGCAGTCGGCCTGCCCAACGTCGGCGAGTTCGGCGACCCCGTCCTCCTGACCGAGCTCGCCGTCGCCGCCGAGGAGCACGGCTGGGACGGCGTCTACCTCTGGGACCATCTGCTCTACCACGACCGCTCCTGGCCGGTGGCGAGCCCCGTCGTGACCCTGTCGGCCATCGCGGCCCGCACGAGCCGCGTCCGGCTGGGCATCCTCATGACGGCGCTGCCCCGGCGGCGCGTCCAGATCGTCGCCAAGGAGAGCGCCGCCCTCGACCGGCTCTCCGGCGGGCGGCTCGTGTTCGGCGCGGGCCTCGGGTCCATGGACGCCGAGTACGCCGACTTCGGCGAGGACCCCGACCTGAAAGCCCGCGCCGCCCGGCTCGACGACGGCCTGCGCGACCTGACGCGGCTGTGGGCGGAGCTGCCGCCACCGCCCGTCCAGCGACCGCGGATCCCGATCTGGTGCCCGGGACGGTGGCCCACCCGCGCCGGATTCCGCCGGGCCGCCCGCTGGGACGGCGCGATGCCCACCTTCCACGACTACGGCCACGGCCGGCCCGTCCCCCCGGAGGAGTTCGCACGGGTCACCGGCTACCTGGCCGAGCAGCGCGGCTCGCTGGACGGCTTCGACGTCGCGCTGGAGGGCCGCGCCGCCGACGGCCACATCGACGCCTACGCGGCGGCCGGCATGACGTGGTGGGTCGAGGCGATGGGCTGGTGGCGCGGCGGCATCGCGGACGCCCGCGCCACGATCGCCGCAGGACCACCCCGCTGACCTGGCATTAACGGCATAACGGGCCACCTTCCGACCGATTCTGGCGTGGCGCGCCCGCCGGGCACCGTACCGGCTATAAGGTCCGACGCGGGCCGCTCACGAGAGGGACGTCGATGCTCGACCAGGAAGCAACCACCGGCGCGCCGCAGGCCGCCGCGCAGACCCTCGACCTCGATCTCGCCGCCGCCGGCGTCGCCGGGGTCACGATCGTCTGGGCCGACAACAACGGCATCCCGCGCTCGCGCACCGTGCCCGTCGACCAGTTCGGCGCCGCCGCCGCGCGCGGGGTCGGCGTGACGCCGCTGTTCGCCGTCTTCGACTCGCACGACACCATCACCTTCGACCATCCCCCGCTCGCCACCCCCTCGGGCGACATCCGCCTGGTCCCCGTCACCGACCGGCTCGTCCATCTGGCCGGGCAGCCCTCCTTCGCGTGGGTCCCCGGCCGCCAGGTCGCCGCCGACGGCTCCCCGTGGCCCTACGACCAGCGCGGCGCCCTCGAACGCCAGGTCGCCCGAGCCGCCGCCCTCGGCCTGGAACTGCGCGCCGGGTACGAGATCGAGTTCCACCTCAGCGCCGCCGGCGACGACGCCCCCGACCCGCGCCCCGTCTACGCGGGCCCCTCCTACGGCCCCACCAAGCTGCTCGCCGTGGACGCCTTCTCCGGGCAACTGCTGCGTGACCTGCACCGCAACGGCGTGCCCGTCGGCCAGTTCCACGGCGAGTACGGCCCCGGCCAGTACGAGCTCAACATCGCCCCCGCCGACCCCGTCACCGCCGCCGACCGGCAGCTCCTCACCCGGCAGACCATCCACGCCGCCGCCCGCGCCCACGGGCTGCGCGCCAGCTTCGCCCCGCTCGTCACCCCCGGCCACGTCGGCAACGGCTGGCACCTGCACACCTCGATCGCCCGCGACGGCGAGCACCTGCTGTCCGGCGGCGACGGCCCCGCCGGGCTCACCGCCGACGGCGCCGCCTACATCGCCGGTCTCCTGCGCGACCTGCCCGCGATCGTCGCCGTCACCGCGCCGAGCCTGTCCTCGTTGCAGCGGCTGCGGCCCGGGTACTGGTCCGGCGCCTACACCTGCTGGGGCGTGGAGAACCGGGAGGCCGCGCTGCGGCTCGTCCCGTCGACCGCCCTGCTCGGTCCGGCGCACGCCAACGTCGAGCTCAAGCCGTCCGACGCCGCCGCCAACCCCTACCTCGCGCTCGCCGTCGTCATCGCCGCCGGGCTGGCCGGCATCGAGGACGGTCTCACCCTGCCCGATCCCGTGCAGGAGGACCCCGGCACCTGGAACGATCTGCGGCGCGCCGAGCACGGCGTGCACCGGCTGCCCACCACCGTCCAGCAGCAGCTCACCGCTCTGCTCGACAACCCGCGCGTCCGGGCCGCGCTCGGCGAGGAGCTCACCGACGCCTTCCGCGCGGTGCGCGCCTCCGACGCCGCCCGCGCCGCCGACCTCGACCCCGCGGACGTGGTCCGCTCCTACCGCTGGCTCTACTGACCGGCGCGGCGGCTACGGCTTGCGCCCCACCCCGCACACCGCGCTGACCACGTCCGAAGCGGCCGGCTGCGGCCCGGCCGGCCGCCACGACGGCGTCGGGACCACGCCCGGCGGCACCAGGTCCAGCCCGTCGAAGAAGCCGGCCACCTGGTCAGGACTGCGCAGCGTGTACGGGAAGGCGGCCCGCTCGTTGTAGAAGGTCACCGCCTCCACCAGCGCCGGGTTGGCGTCGACCCCGTCCGACAGCACCAGATGGCTGCCGGACGGCAGCGCCGCCACGTACCGGCGGACCAGCCCGGCGGCCACGTCGTGCCGGGGCACCTGCCCGGCGATGCTCAGCATGATCAGGCCGACCGGCTCGGACAGGTCCAGCGTCGCGGCGGCGCCGTCCAGGATCGCGGCCGGGTCGCGCACGTCGGCGTGGAGGTAGGCGGTCTCGCCCGGCGCGGAGCCGGCCAGCAGGGTCCGCGCGTGCGCCAGCACCAGCGGATCGTTGTCGACGTAGACCACCCGGCACCCGGGGGCCAGCCGCCGCGCCACCTCGTGGGTGTTGTCGGCGGCGGGCAGCCCGGCCCCGATGTCCAGGAACTGACGGACACCGGTCTCGGTGACCAGATGGCTCACCGCCCGGCGCAGGAACTCCCGCTGGATCCCGGCCACCCGCGCGAAGTCGGGGAACGTGCGCAGCAGGTGGTCGCCGGCCGCGCGGTCCACGGGGTAGTTCTCGGCGCCGCCGAGCAGGTAGTTCCAGACGCGGGCCGAGTGGGGTCTCGTGTCGTCGATGCGGGATTCGGCGTCCATGGGGGCGGCCGTCCTCTCTCGTCGATCATGGGACAGGCCCTGGAATGTACCCCCGAAACGTCCGCACCTCCAGGGCCCGGCGCCGGGACGGATATGCCGGACGGCAGATGCCCCCGCGCCGGGGCCCCGGCGAGACTCGCGGCATGAGAATCCTCGGTGCGGCCATGGCGGCACTCGCCCTGACCGCCTCCCTCCAGAGCCCGGCCACCGCCACGTCCCGGCCCGCCGCCCTGAAGTGGACGGCCTGCGGCGACGGCATGGAGTGCGCGAAACTCACCGTGCCGATCGACTGGAACCGGCCCGGCGGCCCCACGACCCAGGTCGACACCGCGCGGCTGCCCGCCCGCGACCCCGCCCGCAAGCTCGGCTCGCTCGTCGTCAACACCGGCGGCGGCGCCACCATCCAGCCGGTCCGCGCGATGCCCGCCGTCGTGCGGGAGCTGACCACCTGGTTCGACGTGATCCTCATCGATCCGCGCGGCCTCGGCGACAAGGGCAGCCAGGCGCTCGTGGAGTGCCCGATCCCGCAGCCGAGGATCGACGGCCTGGTGCTGCAGCCCGGCGCGGATGGCTGGCGGGCGCACGCCAAGGCCAACGCCGCCTACGACGCCTCCTGCCGGAAGGCCATGGGAGCCGCCTACCAGGGCCTGACCTCCTGGCAGGTGGCCCACGACCTCGAGGCGCTGCGCCGCGCGCTCGGCGAGCCAAAGCTGCGCTACTTCGGCAACTCCTACGGCACCGTGTACGGCCAGGCCTATATGGAGCTGTTCCCCGGCAAGGTCGGCCGCATGGTGCTCGACGGCATGCCCGACCACAGCCGGCCGTCGCTCGAACACTGGCTGGGAGCCTACGCCCGTACGCAGGAGCAGCAGCTCGAACGCTTCCGCGACTGGTGCGCGGCCGGCTGCGCGCTCGGCGACGCCGACGCGATCGAGGTGTTCGACGACCTGCTCGCCCGCGTACGCCGGGCCCCGCTGCCCGCGGGCGAGCGGACGCTCGGCGAGCGGGAGTTCCTCGTCGCGGTCACCGAGGGGCTCACCCCGCCCGCCTGGCCGCGGCTGGCCGCCGCGCTGCGCCGGGCCGCCGACGGCGACGCGACGGACCTGGCGAAGCTGCGTCCCCTCCCACCCGAGAAGCCCGGATACCCTCATGGCGCGATGCTCTGTCACGACTTCATGCCCGAGACGCCCGGTTACCGCGAGTTCCTGGCCGTCGAGTCGCGGCTGCGCGCGCTCGCGCCGCGGATCGGCTGGGTCCAGGGCCGCTACCAGGTGGCCCGCTGCGTGGGCATGGGCAAGGATCCCGCCTACCCGCCGCATCCGGTGCGCGTCAAGGGCGTGCCGCCCGTGCTGATCGTGATCGGCGACACCGACATCACCACGCCCCACCTGGGGGCCGAGCACCTGGCCGGGCAGATCCCGGGGGCGCGGGTGGTCCAGCACGGCGACGGGCACGCGGCGTACCTCATGCAGGGGGTGGCCGGGCTGAATGACACCTGTCTGCGCCGTCACGTCCACGACTACCTGACGGCCGGGACGTTGCCCCCGCCCGGGGCGCGCTGCCCCGGTGACCTCGTGGCCAGGATCCCCCGCGGGTGACCGGCGCATGATCACCACGTGGCGCGCCCGTCCCGTCCTGGTGCGGGACGGCGCGCTGGCGGTGCTCGCGGCGCTGGTGATCGTGGGCTACCCGCTGCTGGGCCCGGCCGCGGACACGGCCCGCGCGGCACCGTCGCTGCTGTGGGTGGCGCTGGTCTGCGCGGCGTGCGCGCCGCTCACCCTGCGCCGCAGGCTCCCGATGACGGCCGCGCTCGCCTCGTGCGCGGCCGTCCTGCTCGCCAAGCTGCTCGACCAGCCGGAGACCGGGACGTGGGTGACGGTGGCGGCGTTCGCGTCGGCCGCCTACCACGCCGGGCGGCGGCGCTGGCCGCCGACGGTGGCCGTGGTCTGCTGGCTGCTGGTGCTCGACCTCGTGCAACTCGGCAGCCTGGCGCAGCCGACCGGCCTGATCACGTCGGTGACGTCCGGGCTGGCGCCGGTGGCGTTCGGCCACGTCCTGCGCCTGCGGCACGACCACGCCGAGCAGGCCGCGCTGCTGCGGCTGGCGCAGGAGCGGGCCAGGATCGCGCGGGAGGTGCACGACGTGGTGGGCCACCATCTCAGCGCCATCCGGCTGCAGGCCGTGGGCGCGCGGCGGGCCACGGCCGCCGACGCCGGCCAGGCGCTGACGGTGATCGCCGAGATCTCCGCGACCGCGCTCGCCGAGACCCGGCGGCTGCTCGGGCTGCTGCGCGACGACCCTCCCGCCGACGGCGACGCCGACCTGCGCGCGCTGGTCGCGCGGCTGTCCCACCAGGGGCTGCGGGTGCGGCTGGACGGCGCCCCACCGGGCGAGGACGTGCCGCCGCAGGTCAGGTACGCGGTGTACCGGATCGTCCAGGAGTCGCTGACCAACGTCATGCGGCACTCGGGCGTGCGCCGCGCCGCGGTGCGGATCGGCCGCGCCGACGGGGCGCTGACCGCCGCCGTGGAGGACGACGGACACGCCGTCCCCGGCCAGGACGTCCCGGGTGAGAGCGGCGGCCTGCGGGGCATGCGGGACCGGGTGACCTCGCTCGGCGGCACGTTCAGCGCCGGTCCGCGCAGCCCGCACGGCTGGCGGGTCAGCGTGCGCATCCCCGTCGGCTGCCAGAAGGCGGAGCGTCCGGACGCCTCAGGAGACCTGTCATGAGCATTCGCGTGATCGTCGCCGACGACCAGGCGCCCACCCGGGAGGGCCTGCGGCTGCTGCTGTCGTCGGAGCCGGATCTCGAGGTGGTGGCGGCGGCCTGTGACGGCTACGAGGTGGTCGAGATGGCGCGCCGGCACCGGCCGGACGTCGTCCTCACCGACATCCGCATGCCGCGCATGGACGGCCTGTCCGCGATCCGCGGCCTGCTGGCCCTCGTCCCGCCGCCCGCGGTCGTCGCGCTGACCACGTTCAACCTGGACGAGTACCTCTTCGGCGCGCTCCAGGCGGGCGCGGTCGGGTTCCTGCTGAAGGAGAGCGACCCGGACCTGATCATCGACGCGGTCCGGGTCGCCCACGACGGGCAGGGCCTGGTGGACCCCCAGGTGACCCCCCGTCTGCTGCGGCACTTCGCCGCCACCTCGCCCCGCCCGCCCACCAGCGAACTGGCCGCCCTGACGCCGCGCGAGACCGACGTCCTGCGCCACCTGGCGGCCGGCAGCAGCAACGCCGAGATCGCCGGGGCGCTGGTCATCGCGCCCGGCACGGTCAAGGTGCACATCGAGCGCATCCTTTCCAAGCTCGGGCTGCGCACCCGCGTCCAGGCCGCCGTCTACGCGCACCGGCACGGGCTGGTCACCTGGGCCGACCCGCCCTGACCCGGCCGGGAGAGGGCCGGGAAAACACGGCGGCGCCCACCGCGTGGTGGGCGCCGGTGTGCCACGCGCGCTACCTCAGCCAGCCCGTCCGCCGCACGACGGGCAGGTTGCCGAGCCCGAGGGTGCTGCCCGCTCCGGTGAGGGCGAGGCCGGTGATGACGATCGCGTAGATCAGGTGCTCGTCCATGAACGGGTTGGTGTCCAGGGGCAGGGCCGCCGCCCACATGAGGAGCATGAGCAGCGAGCCGGTGGCGGCGGCGATCCGGGTGCCGACGCCCAGGACCAGCGCGAGCCCGATGCCGAGCAGGCCGGTCATGAACAGCCAGTCCACCCACGGCTGCCCGGCCAGGGCCGAGAACAGGCCGCCGAGCGCGTTCTCGCCGGTGCCCTTGAGGAAGCCGGTGGTGGGGCTGCCCCCGGCGGTCCAGGCCCGCTCCGCCGGAGTGGCGAAACCGAGGCCGAAGGTCTTGTCCAGGAACGCCCACAGGAAGATCCAGCCGATCGCGATCCGGGCGAGCGCCCAGACGTAGTCGGCCGGACGCCGGACGACCGCGGTGCCGCCGTGGGTCCGCACGACGGGCCGGTTGACGGTGGTTGCCATGGCGAGCCTGCCTTTCGCTGGGGGTGCGTCCTTGTTGCCGCACTCCAAGCACATCGCGAGAGGGCACCTGCCCGGCAGTGCCGTACGGCCCGCGCCGCCGGGACCTTCGTCCCACCCGCCGACGAGGAGGTCGGCCGCGCGGTGGCGTCACCCGGCCTGCGGTGAGGTTCGCCGAGCCAGGAACGGATCCGGGCCGGGCTCTTCCGGACGGCCGCTGACCTGCGTCCCTTCTAGCAGACGCCGGACCTCGAAACCCGCCGAACGCTACTAACCGGACTATCCCCGTGAAACAGGCGGGAACCGGCCGAGGTTGCACGACGTCCAACCAGAGCCGGCGTTCGCGCCAGGCACCCGCGTCACACATGTGGCGGTGCCGGCGCCGTAATTCGACCTGACCGCCCATCGACAACGCTCGACCTGTTCGCCTCCGGGCAGAGTCCGGCCCGTTGGCCTTCGGCAGAACGACGCGAGTCCATCTACGCCCGCCACGCCATGGCGCGCCGCCACGGCGGTGGTCGCCGTGCGCCCGACGCGCCCGCGTGGCAGGGCCCTGTCCCGATCCGACCCCACCGACCTTCCGTGGAGGACCTGGTGACGCCCACGAGTCCCGGCCAGCCGTTCGAGGAACGCCCCCGCCGCGAGCGGGTCCCCAGACAACTGCTCACGATCGCGACCGTCGCCGTCCTCGCGGCAGGCGGCCTCGGAACGACCGTCACGGCCTCGGCCGCCACCCCGCCGCCGGCGGCCACCGAGACCCCGACCGAGCCACCCACCACAACCCCGACCGAGACCCCGCCCGGCACGCCGACCGAACCACCCACTGACACGCCCACCGAGTCACCCGCCCCCATCGAACTGCCGCCCATCAACCCGTGGGGCTTCGTCGGCACCATGCACGGCGAGTTCGCGGTGGCGACCGCGGACGGCTGCGGCACCGTCACCCTGCTCGCCCAGACCGGACAGGTGACCGCCCAGGCCGAGGGCTCCCTCACGGTACGCAGCCAGGACGGTTTCGAGCAGTCGTACACGCTGGCGGACTCGACCCGCCTGCCCGTGCGCCTGCGCGGCGAGGACGAGCAGGCCGAGCAGATCGAGCAGGACGCCTGGGTGTCGGTGACGGCCACCACGGACGGGCAGACGGCCACGGCCGCCTACGTCCTCGACCTGTCGCAGCCCATGAGGTCGCGCCCGCACGGCAAGAACGACTGGAAGCGTCTCAAGCAGTGGCTGACGGGCGTCCCGAAGTGGCAGACCCCGACTCCGTGCCCCACCCCGACGCAGACGGTCACGCCGCTGCCCACCGACACCCCCACCACGGCCCCGATCCCGCCGGAGACCCCGACCCAGACGCCGACGG
>NZ_SSXE01000198.1 GCF_021699195.1 Nonomuraea sp. MG754425
TCCCCGTACCGGCGGTGGCTCCGGCGACCGGCGCGAGGGTGGTTACGGTGGCCGCCGTGAAGGCGGTTTCCGTGACGACCGCGGCCCCCGTCGCGAGGGCGGGTTCCGCGATGACCGTGGGCCCCGCCGTGAGGGTGGTTACGAGAGCCGTGGTCCGCGTCGCGAAGGCGACGACCGCGGGTCCCAGGGCGGCGACCGTCGTCCCTTCCGGGACAGGGACGATCGGGGTCCGCGTCGCGAGGGCGGTTTCCGCGATGACCGTGGGCCGCGCCGTGAGGGCGGGTTCCGTGACGATCGCGGTCCCAGGCGCGAGGGCGGCTACGGCGAGCGCCGCAGTGGCGGCGGGTACGGCGACCGAGGCCCTCGCACCGGCGGTGGCTCCGGCGACCGGCGCGAGGGTGGTTACGGTGGCCGCCGTGAAGGCGGTTTCCGTGACGACCGCGGCCCCCGTCGTGAAGGCGGGTTCCGGGATGACCGTGGGCCGCGCCGTGAGGGCGGTTACGGCGACCGGCGTGAAGGCGGGTTCCGCGGCGAGAGGGGCGATCGTGAGGCCCGTCCGTTCTCGCGTGACGACCGTGAGGAGCGCTCCGGCCCTGGGACGCGTGCCCGCTACGGCAGGACCGACCGCGACGGCACGGACGAGGCGCCGCAGCGCGAGCGGGAGAGGCTGCCCGAGATGGCGCCCGACATCACGGTTGACGAACTCGAGAAGGAAGTTCTCGAGGAGCTGCGTTCGCTTCCGGGTGACCTCGCCGACCTGGTCGGACGGCACCTGGTGGCGGCCGAGCGCGCTCTGGAGGAGGACGACGCCGACCGGGCGCACGAGCACACGAAGGTGGCGCGCAGGTTCGCGGCCCGCATCGGTGTCGTACGCGAGGCCGCGGGCATCGTCGCCTACCGCGCCGGTCACTTCTCGGAGGCGCTGAGCGACCTGCGGGCGGCCAGGCGGATGACGGGCTCGGAGGCGTACCTGCCGGTCATGGCCGACTGCGAGCGCGGTCTGGGCCGTCCGGAGCGGGCCATCGACCTCGTACGTTCGCCCGAAGCCGAGCGACTCGACCGCGCCGGACGCATCGAGCTGACCATCGTCGAGTCCGGCGCCCGCCGCGACCTGGGCCAGCACGACGCCGCCGTGATCACCTTGCAGCGGCTGCCGGAGCTGCGTGACCCGCAGCCCCACCCGTGGTCGGCGCGCCTGGCGTTCGCGTACGCCGACGCGCTGGCCGAGGCCGGGCACCAGGACGCGGCCACCGACTGGTTCGGCAGGGCGATGGCGTTCGACGAGGACGGGGAGACCGAAGCGGCCGAACGGTACGCGGAGCTCACCGGTGCCGTCATCGAGGACATCGAGGAGGAGTTCGACGACGAGGACGCCGTCGACGACGCCGCTGTGTCCGAGACCGGGAACGCCGAGGAGCCGGACGAGGAGCCGGATGACGACGCCGCTCTCGCCGAGGCTGACGACCTCCTGGAAGATGAGGTCGAGTCTGCCGAGGTGAACGAGGCGTCGGAAGAGGCCGGTGCTGAGGACGTACCGGACGAAGAGGAGCGTGTCTCCGAGCCCGGGAAGCCGGCGGACGAGGCGGACGCCGCACCCCGCGCCGACTCAGCGCAGGGTGACGAAGGCGGCGCGGACGCTGCCGGGGCCGAGGACAAGGAGCCGGAGACGGGCGAGCAGGCGGCCGGGGTTCCCGGCATCACGCCGGCGTTCATCGAGCCGAACTTCGGTGACGTCCTGGACGAAGGCGCCGAATCGCCTGCGGACAAGCCCAAGCCCAAGACCGAGGACTGACACCCCACCGCGCCCGCCGCACAACCTTTCCCTTCTCCGGATGTCGTTGAAGGGACGGTTGCGCGGCGGGCGCGGTGTCTTCGGGCCTTGGCTCTTCGCGGTCGGCTCTGCTCGCGTGCGGTGTCAGAGCCGTCGTCGGCGGGGTCGGGACCGGCCGGTCGGATCCTGGCGGGTGATCGCGGCAAAGTGATCCACACGTGGAACCCGGTGGAGAGTCACCGGCGAGGCCACGCGACGGTTGGTAGGTCTGCTGATGGCTCCGGCCATCGCGCCGGTGCAGGTCAGCCCCTCGTCCCCGCGTTACGGCGAGACGCGGTCGAGCCAGTGAATGATCCCCGCGACGTTCGACGGCGCACCGCTCAACAGCTCGAACTGCTCAGCCGTGCCCTCGTCGGACGTCATCGCGCTGTAACGCTCCTTGGTGCGGTCCCTGACCATGGCGACGGCGTGATCCAGGTCCATGCCCTCGGACCGAGCCTGCTTCGTGAGATCAACCCAGACCTGGAGCTCTTCCGCCGACCGCGCAAGCGTCTCGCGAACGGCATCAACCGGCCCATAGTGGCTGAACAGCAGCCGCTGCGGCCCAAGCGCCTCGAACAACGCGATCGACTCCAGTGCGGTCTTCAGGTCGAAGTCCGGCGGAGGGGTCGCGGGGCGCAGATCGCCGGTTTCGGGCAGGTAGACGCCGGCCGCGTCGCCGACGTACAGGTCACCGGTGGCGGAGTCGACCAGCCCGACGTGGTGTTTCGCGTGCCCGGGGGAGTAGTGACTGCTCAGCGTGCGCCCGTTGCCCAGGTCGATGGCGCCGGTGTCGCCGAGGGCGACGATGCGTTCGGCCTCGGTGGGGGACATCTCACCGAAGAGCGTGTCGAGACGGTCGCCCCACACCATCCGCGCGCTCGCCATGAGCCGCCCCGGCTCGGCGAGGTGGCGGGCGCCCTTCTCGTGCACGACGACCTGCGCGGACGGGAAGAACCTGGCGATGTCGCCGACGCCCCCGGCATGATCGAGATGGATGTGGGTCACGACGACCGTGGCCAGGTCCTCGGGGCCGACGCCGAGGGAGGCGATCGCGTCCCGTACCACGGGGGCCGAGGTCGAGGTGCCTGTCTCGACCAGGCAGGGCCGATCGCCCAGGATCAGATAGCCGGCCGTGATACCCGAGTACCCGGCCATCTTGGTGTCGATCTCATAGACGTCGCCGCCCAGCGCGGTGATGTTGTCCACAGGCGCTCCCAAGCCTCCAGCCGTTATCCCCAGAACGGCGTTCTAGCCGATCCGGCCTCCCCCTCATCGTAGAGAGTGATCCCCATCAGAGCACCGATCGGAGGACGACCATGGATCGAAACGAAGTCTCGCTGGTGGGCAGGCTCTCAGCACCGGCGGAGGAGCGCCCGTTGCCGAGCGGCGACACCGTGACCAAGTGGCGCATCATCGTCCGCCGGCGCCGTCACAGGCGTGGCGCGGCGCTGAGCGACAGCATTCCGTGCGTGACGTTCAATCCGGAGACGGCCGCCGTGGTGCGCGCACTCAAGCCGCGCGACCAGATCGAGGTGACCGGGGCGTTCCGCTGCCGCATCTTCGGCCCTTCGAACGCCAAGACCTGGCGATACGAGGTGGAGGTGAACACCGCCAAGCCGTACGAGGCCGACCTGCCCGAGCCCGGCGACCCGGCGGATGACCTCGACACCGCGAAGCTCGCTGCCCTGGTCCCACGACAAGTCCCCTACCTGTCACCGGCAGGCTGATCGAACCCCCGCTCCAGGCTCGGCGGCGAAGCGAGGCGGACCGACGGCCGGGGCGTCGCCTGGGACGGCATGGCTCAGGTGATTGGAGTGGGACCGGCGGCGGTGTGAAGCGGGAGGCGCGCCGCCGCCTGGTTCGCGGAGTGAGGTGGAGGGCTGCGGAAGGTTGTGGGACAGAACGAGGGCATGGAGTGTGCCTGCGGATTTCGTGGTGGCACATTCCGGGCGGGTGCCTCAGCCGGTCGCGAATGTGCGTAGCACCAGGCCGGTTCTCGGCTTCGGGCCGAAGGAGGTGGATTTGCGGGGCACTCGTTCGCCGCCGGCGGCGACCTCCAGCACATCCTCCACCAGGAGCGGCTTGAGTATGACCGCCGTGCCACCCGTACGGACGGCCAGGCGGACGGCGGCGTCCGTGTCGTGGTGCACGATGCGTACGGTTTGCTCGTTGTCCCGCATCCCCCACACGACAGGAAGGACGAACTCGGCGAGCACGGAGGTGTTGAGAGCGTTCCAGCGGTCGGAATGATCGGGCGGCATCGCACGGGCGAGCTGGACCGGGTCCGGATCGGTGAGCAGATGCGAGCCCTCCTCGCCGGCGAGGAGGAAAGCGGGCTCCGGTGCCCTCTCAAGCGCGGCCAAGCCGGCTGCCAGATCTTTGTAGTCGTGCACCTGCCACGCTCTCTTGGCCCTGGCGACGGCCTCGGTCAGCGGGAGGCCCTGGATCACGCGGTGGATGGCTTTGAGATCGGGTGGGTACGCGCGCGAGTCGACGAGCAGGGCGAGGCCGAAGTCCCACGGCCCCAAGGTGGGTTCGCCATGCTCGGACTCCGGGCTGCGCGCACCGGTGAGCCCGCTCGCTGCGGTCTCGGCGGCGCTTCCATCGGCGCTCTCCTCGTGCGAGGACGTGGCGGTGTCAGATGCCGGGGCGGCCAGGGGAGTGAAGGAGCGTTGTGCGGCGCGTTCCTGGCGCTGGAGGACACGGTAGGTCGCATACCGATGGTGGCCGTCCGCGATCAGGGCTTGGCGGTGGTGGAGGTCGGCGTTGATCGCGGCGATCTCCACCGGGGAGGTGATCGACCACAGGCGGTGTGTCAGGCCGTCCTCGGTGTGGGCTGAGATGAGCGGGTCCCGGCTGGTGGCGACCTCGTCCACCAGGCGGGTGGCGGGGCCTTCGTCGCCGTCGTACAGGAGGAAGATCGGTTCGAGGTTGGCCTGGGTGGTGCTCATGAGGGCGAGGCGGTCGGCGATGGGGCCGGGGAAGACGTCCTCGTGGGGCAGGATGATGTGCTCTCCGGGGTCGACCAGGCCGACATCGCCGATCAGCCCGCGCTGGAGCACACCCGGACCGCTCTGCTCGTAGACGTACAGCGCCGGTACGTCGTCCGGCACCAGGATGCCGGAGTCCAGCCAGGTCTTGAGTGTGTCCCTGGCGTCGGCGTAGCGCGGCTCGACCGGGACTTCTCCGGTCGGTGAGGTCCGGTCAGGGCGGAAGTGCGGCGACGACCGGACGTCCGCGGTGACCGGTCCGCCTGGGGACGAGCCGGGCGAGCCGGTCGGGCCCGCCCAGGTAAGGGAGACGCCGGACGGCGGCTCGGCCGGCTCGCGAGAAGGAGGAGCGGACGTCGACCCGGGATGATCCTGCGGGGCGGCGGGGAAAGGGGGATGACCGTCGTCGCCGAGTGTCCGGGGGGAGGAGTCGCCCCGGGAGGAGCAGGGAAGGATGAGCCGGACGACGTTGTTCGGATGAGAGTCCAGGAGGACCTCTACGTCGGCGTCGGAGATCAGGTCGTACGGTGGGGAGGTCACCTTGGCGGGATCTTCGACAGCGAAACGCACACCTCGGAAAGGCCGTAGCACCAGTCCCTCAGGTGCTGGCAGTTCAGGAGTCCCCATACCGGGCATGCTCCCATAAATGCTTACGCCTTCTAGAAGTCGCCCCATGGTTGCAGTCAGGCTCGTTCCGAGGCAGGGCGGAGCGGGGTCACCGTACCGCGATGAAGGAGTAGTCACGCATGGCGCACGATGGAAACGTCCATGATGAGAGCGCGGGTGCTCCAGGGGGCGGTGTTTACGACTGGTACCAGCGTGGGGTGAAGCTCCTGAAGGAGGGCAGTCCCGCCGCGGCGGCGGCGCTGCTCGAACGGGCGGCCGCCGCCGAACCTGAGTCGCGCAGTATTTTGGAGGCGTTGGCCAGGGCGCAGTTTAACTCGCGGCAGTATGCGGAGGCGGCGGCGAGTTTCCGGCAGATCGTGAACGCCAACCCGGCCGAGGACTACGCCTATTTCGGGCTGGGACTCGCGTTGTGGCGGACCGGGGACATAGAAGGAGCCCAGGAGCCGTTGGCCATCGCCGTCGCCATGCGGCCGGATGAAGGGCATTATGTGCGGGCTTTGAAAAGTGTGCGGGCTACTTTGCGGGCTCGACGAGAAATGTAAGTGAGTGGTTTTCGGCGGGGTTGACGAGTTCCAACGCTCCTACCCCTCACGAACCCGCGACTGCCTCCACCCTCGAACCATCGTGAGCGCCGGCGGCCCCGACCGGTCTGCTGCTGCCCATCGCCGGCGCGAAATCACCTGACCAAGAGCCGTATCAGCGCAAGGGCAGGACTCCGCCGCCGTTGCACGAGCTTGTGGAAGTCCAAGGAAACACCGGGTTTCGACTCGTTCGCACGAGGACGGAGAGTGCGAAGGCGCCGACGATTTGTTCGGGCGGGCGTTGCTCGCGCTGATTTCATCTTGCTGAGACCGCAGAAGGCTGCAGGCGAATCCGGTCCTTCGCGGATTGTTTGCGGGCAGCTCCGCGTGCGCTTTACCGCTCCGCTTGCGGAACGGATCGGCGCTTCTACCGATGCGGGATTCCGGCGATTGCGGTGCTTGCTATACGGCCCGGGGACGCGGGCAGCCATCAGGCGGCCCGGTCCGGACATGCCTGTGTGTCGTCCGCTCGCCGGGGTCGGGATCGCCGGACGGCGCGGGCGGTCTCCGGACGTGAGGCTGAGGTTTGCGGAGACGGTCGTCCTTCCTGCGGGCGGGTACGAGGGCGGCGCTAAAGTCTCACGCAACGTGAGAGTCAACCGGGAAGAGGCGTTGTGCTGATCGACGGCTATGACACCCTGCTGCTCGACCTCGACGGCGTGGTCTATCTGGGCAGCCAGGCGGTGCCGGGGGCTCCGGCGGCGTTGGAGGAGGCGCGGCGGCGCGGTGTACGGCTGGCGTACGTGACGAACAACGCCTCCCGCACACCGGCGGCCATCTCCGCCCATCTGCGCGAACTCGGCGCGCCGGCCACGGCCGAGGACGTGGTGACCTCGGCCCAGGCCGCCGCCCGGCTGATCTCCGAGCGGGTGCCGTCCGGTGCGAAGGTGCTGGTGGTGGGCGGGTCCGGGCTGCGGCTGGCGGTACGCGACCGCGGGCTGCGTCCCGTCTCGACCGCTGCTGAGGAGCCGGTCGCCGTGGTGCAGGGGATCGCGCCCGGACTGTCGTACGGGCTGCTGTCGGAAGGGGCGCTGGCGGTGCGGCAGGGGGCGTTGTTCGTGGCCTCCAACTCCGACAGCACCATGCCGACCGGGCGCGGCGAACTGCCGGGAAACGGGGCGATGGTGCGGGTGATCGCACATGCCACGGGAGTAGAGCCCATTTACGCGGGCAAGCCGGATCCGCCGTTGCATCGGGAGTCGATGATCCGTACGGGGGCGCGCCGTCCGCTGGTCGTGGGGGATCGGCTCGACACCGACATCGAGGGCGCCTCCAACGCCGGGGTCGAGAGCCTGCTCGTGCTGACCGGAGTCGCCACGGCGGTCGATGCGCTGACGGCGGAGCCCCGGCATCGTCCGACCTACGTCGGAGAGGACCTGAGGGCGTTGCTCCTGCCCTATCCCGAGGTGCGCGACGGCGCTTGCGGGGGATGGCGGGCACGGTGGCGGGACGAGGTGTTGCATCTTGAGGGTGAGGGCAGCCGGATCGACGGCCTGAGGGCCGCCTGCGATGCCGCCTGGGCGGCGGCGGGCGAGAGACGGGTGGAGGAGGACGCGGTCAAGCCGGTGGTCGATCGGCTGGGATGACCGAGCCCTCAGCTCCGGCCCAACGTCCCTCCACCACCTTCCTTCGCCCGGCCCATCCTCTTGCCCCATTCACCCGGGCGGCCTCGCCTCGCCGACCGCATCCGAGCCGTCTCATCTGGCCCGCTTCACGCTGCGTGGGGCGGCTCCCAAGTAGGGACAGCGCGGGGCGCGGGCCGGTGTGGGAGCGGCCGGGTCGGTGGGCGGACTACCGGGTGCCGATAGTCGAGCTTGTCAGGTGCCGGTAGGCGGCGTTGCCCGGTGTGGGCAGGCGGGCCGGGAACCAACCCGCCACCGTGAGAGTCCCCTGAGGGCGACCACGTTGGGTGCGGTCCCCTTGCGGACTCCACCCCGCCGGAAGCGGCTGAACCGCTCGGACCGGCTGGACCCCGAGGTGCAGAACTCCTTTCCAAGCCGAGCGGCCGATCGCCTGACCGGTGCCCGGGTGAAGCTCGCGCTGCCTCCGGCGTGCATGGCTGACCGTTGGGCCACCCCGAGGCAAGCGGCTGACCGCCCGGTCTGTCCAGGGTGGGGGGCGAACCGCCGCTCTGGTTCCGGGGTGTCCGGCTGCCCGCTCAGCCGGTCCTGGGGCGAGCGGTCGGCTGCCCGTCCAGTTCTTGGGCGAGGGGGTAAATCCTGGGCCCGGGGTGAGCAGCCGTGCGCCCAGCCAGCCCCCTGAGGCGAGTGACGGACAGTCCTACCGGCTGCGACCGGTGCTCGGGACCGGCGGAGGGGCCGTACGGCCCCTCCAGGGGCCAAGAGGCGAGCGCCGCGCAGATCGGGAACCGAGGAAGCGAACCGTTGTGTGCTGGGCGGTTGAGGGTCCAGCCGGGTCCCCGAGGTGAACGACGAGAGGCGCGACTGGTCCGGAGGTCACTCGCCGTCCCGGAGAGGGAAGGGGTGAACACCAAGCCGGTCCAGAGGTGATCGGGCATCAGACCGCACAGGGCGGACGCTCGGTTGCGCCCCTCGCGAACGGTCGAATGTTCGCGCCTCAACAGCCGGCCGGTTCAGAGGAGCCTGCGCAGACGCAGCAGGTCGCCGAAGCTGGCGTCGATCTTCACCCGCCCCCCGAGCAGCGCCCGCGCCAGATCCAGCTCCCCGTCCACCAGCGCGACCAGGTCATCGCTCACGATCGTGAGCTTGACGTCGGCGGGCTTGCCGCCCGGCGGCGGCTCCTGCGTGAACGGGTCCAGCCCGCCATGATGCAACCGGCCGTAGAAGATCACGTCAAGGTCGGACACCCGGGCGCTGACCGTGCGCTCGACCACGTGTTTCGCACGGTCCTCCGCGCCGATCTCGTCGAACTGCGCGACGAGCTTGGCCAATGCCGCCCGGCACTCCTCGACGCTTGCCATGATGAGCATCCTTTCTTCCCTTTGCGGACGGTAGCGTTCCACATCAGTAGCACCCCCGTATGTGCTTCAACGCGTGACACGCCTGCCAAGGTCCCGGCCGCTCCCGGGAGGCGTTACCGTCGAGTCATGAGTGTGGTGCCGGAGGAGACCGGCGACGAGCGGGTCGACGCCATCGTGGCCCGCCTCGGCCGGCTGGGCGAGTTGCCCGTGAGCGAGCACGTCGCGGTCTTCGACGAGGCGTTCTCCGGGTTGGAGAGCACGCTGACGGCCGTTGACGAGGCCACCGCCGAGCACGGGCGGCCCGCGGACGTGGGGCACCGGTGAGCCGCAGGATCCGCCTCGACAGCGAACTCGTGCGCCGCGGCATGGCCAGATCGCGCGAGCAGGCCACGCACCTCATCGAGGCCGGCCGGGTCAGCGTCGGCGGCCAGCGGGCCCACAAGCCCGCCACCCAGGTCGACACCGCCTCCGCCATCGTGGTGGCCGCCTCCGACGACGGCCCCGACTACGTTTCGCGCGGCGCGCACAAGCTGCTCGGCGCGCTCGACACGTTCGAGAACCTGCGGGTGGAGGGTCGCCGCTGCCTCGACGCGGGCGCGTCCACGGGCGGCTTCACCGACGTGCTGCTGCGCCGCGGAGCGGCCCGCGTGCTGGCCGTGGACGTCGGCTACGGCCAGCTCGCCTGGTCGCTGCGCAGCGACGAGCGGGTGACCGTCATGGAGCGGGTCAACGTGCGCGACCTCACTCCCGAAATGGTCGGCGAGCCGCCCACGCTGATCGTGGGCGACCTGTCGTTCATCTCGCTGCGGCTCGTGCTGCCCGCGCTGGCGGGGGTCGCCGCGCCGGAGGCGGACTTCGTGCTGCTGGTCAAGCCCCAGTTCGAGGTGGGCAAGGACCTCGTGGGGGCGGGCGGCGTCGTCCGCGATCCCGAGTTGCGCGCGCGTTCGGTGCGCGACGCGGCGGCCAGGGCGCGGGAGCTGGGGCTGAGCGTGCGCGGCGTGACCGCCAGCCCGCTGCCGGGTCCGTCGGGAAATGTGGAGTATCTGCTGTGGCTGGGCAAGGGGGAGGGCGCGCCCGAGGTCGCCGACCTCGACTCCGAGATCCAGCGCGCCGTCGCGGAAGGGCCGCAATGAACCGGACCGTGCTGGTCGCCGTGCACACCGGGCGCGGCGCCGCCGTCGAAAGCGCCCGGCTGGTCATCAACCGGCTGGTGGACGCCGGCATCACCGTCAGGGTGCTGGACAACGAGTGCGGGGAGATCGGCTGCGGCGACGCCGAGGCGGTGCCGGCCGACTCCGGCGCGGCCAAGGGCGCCGAGGTCATGATCGTGCTCGGCGGCGACGGGTCGCTGCTGCGCGCCGCCGAGATGGCCAGGCCCGCGGGCACGCCGCTGCTGGGCGTCAACCTGGGGCACGTCGGGTTCCTGGCCGAGGCTGAGGTCGCCGACCTGGCGGCGGCGGTCGACAGCGTGGTGGCCGGCCGTTACGACGTCGAGGAGCGGATGACGGTCGACGTTCTCGCCCGGCAGAACGGCCGGATCCTGGCCGACACCTGGGCGCTCAACGAGGCCACCGTCGAGAAGCAGGAACGCATGCTGGAGGTGGTCGCCGAGATCGACGGCCGGCCGCTGTCCAGGTGGGGATGCGACGGCGTGATCTGCGCCACCCCGACCGGTTCGACCGCGTACGCGTTCTCCGCCGGCGGCCCCGTCGTCTGGCCCGAGGTCGAGGCGCTGCTCATGGTGCCCATCAGCGCGCACGCGCTGTTCGCCAAGCCACTGGTGGTCTCGCCGCGCTCCACACTGGCCGTCGAGATCCTGCCGGACACGCCGGGCGGGGTTCTGTGGTGTGATGGACGGCGGAGATTCGAACTTCCGTCCGGAACCCGGGTCGAGGTCCGCAGGAGCGCCGAGCCCGTGCGGCTGGCGCGGCTGCACGGCGTGGAGAGCACGGGAGCGCCCTTCACCGACCGGTTGGTGGCCAAGTTCGAACTCCCGGTTCAGGGGTGGCGCGGAAGGGCGCGACCCTGAGTGAATGGAGGCCGGAGCGCGTAGGATCACGTGGGCAACGGCAGACCGCCTCCGGCGGGGCCACCGCTGGTGGACCGGCTGAGCGCGGCCCGTGGCAGGCAGCGGCGTCAGACACGGCAGTGAACGGGAGTGGGCAGTGCGACCAAGGGTCGAGGAGGTCCGCATCCAGGGGCTCGGCGTCATCGACGAGGCCGTGCTCGAGCTTTCGCCCGGCTTCAACGTGGTCACCGGCGAGACGGGCGCGGGCAAGACGATGGTCGTGACCGGGCTCGGGCTGCTGTTCGGCGGCCGGGCCGATCCGTCGCGCGTCCGGCCGGGGGCCGACCGGGCGAATGTCGAGGGCACGCTGGTCATCGAGCCGGGCGGGCGGGTCGCCCAGCAGGTCGAGGACATCGGCGGCGAGGCCGAGGACGGCGAGCTGATCATCTCCCGCACCGTCTCGGCCGAGGGCAGGTCGAGGGCCTGGCTGGGCGGGCGCACGGTGCCCGTCGGCACCCTGACGTACCTGGCCGACGACCTGGTGGCCGTCCACGGGCAGATGGACCAGCAGCGGCTGCTGCAGCCGGCCAGGCAGCGCGCGGCGCTCGACCGCTACGCGGGCAACGAGCTGGTCAAGCCGTTGCGCGCCTACTCCCAGGCGTACAAGCGGCACAAGCAGGTCGCCGCGCAGCTCGACGAGCTGACCACCAGGGCCAGGGAACGGGCCCAGGAGGCCGACCTGCTGCGGTTCGGGCTGGAAGAGGTCGAGAAGGTCGATCCCAAGCCGGGCGAGGACGACGAGCTGCGCGGCGAGGAGGAGCGGCTCTCGCACGCCGACGCCCTGCGCAGCGCCGCCACGAGCGCGCACACCGCGCTGCTCGGCGACCCGATGGAGGCCGCGGGCGGTCCGCACGACGTGATCTCGCTGCTGGGGGAGGCGCGCGCGGCCGTGGAGGCGGTGTGCGACTTCGACGCCCAGCTCGCCGGGGTGGCCGACCGGCTGGCCGAGGCCGGCTACCTGATCTCCGACGTGGCCACCGACCTGGCGGCGTACGCCGAGTCGATCGAGGCCGACCCCACCCGGCTGGCCGTCGTGCAGGAACGCCGCTCGGTGCTGTCCAGCCTCATCCGCAAGTACGCCGAGAACAGCGCGGGTGTCCTGGCCTGGGCGCAACAGGCCGCCGGCCGCCTGTCCGAGCTGGAGGGCGACGACGAGCGCATCGACGAGCTGACCCGCGAGTACGACGAGCTGACCGCCCGGCTGACCGGCCTGGCCGCCGACCTCACCGGCGTGCGCGAGGCCGCCGCCGAGCGGTTCGGCCAGGCCGTGACCGAGGAGCTGACCGCGCTGGCGATGCCGCACGCCCGGGTCGTGGTCCAGCTCACCCAGACCGACGATTTCGGCCCCGAGGGCCGCGACGAGGTGGAGCTGCGCATGGCGGCCCATCCCGCCGCGCCGCCCCTGCCGCTCAACAAGGGCGCCTCCGGCGGTGAGCTCAGCCGCGTGATGCTCGCGATCGAGGTCGTCTTCGCCGGCGCGGACCCCGTGCCGACGTTCGTGTTCGACGAGGTCGACGCGGGAGTCGGCGGCAAGGCCGCGGTCGAGATCGGGCGCCGGCTGGCCAGGCTGGCGCGTACCGCGCAGGTGATTGTCGTCACACATCTGCCACAGGTCGCGGCCTTCGCCGACCAGCATCTCCTGGTCGAGAAGGCGAGCGACGGCAGCGTCGTACGCAGCGGCGTGGCCGCGCTCGACCACGAGGGCCGGGTACGCGAGCTTTCCCGCATGCTCGCTGGTCTGGAGGACTCCGAACTGGGCCGGGCACACGCCGAAGAGCTGTTGGGGCTCGCAGCGGCAGACAGGTGATCCTGAGTGACATAGTGGACACGCCGCGTCATGCGTGGCCTGTGTGCTGTTTCGCTCTGGCAGGATGGTCTTGATGAAGGTTCCGGGAAGCAGAATGCCGGGCCTCCGCGGTAGGAAGGTCGGTGACCTTCCCGGTGTGACGGCAGTGGCGAGAATCGACCGGCGTACGAAGAGGCTCACCAAACGCCTCCAGTCCGGGGAAATAGCGATTATCGACCACGTTGACGTTGACCGGGTGAGCGCGGAGGCGCTCGTCGCATGCGGAGTCGCGGCCGTGGTCAACATCGCCAGCGGCATCAGCGGCCGTTATCCCAATCTGGGGCCGCAGATCCTGCTGGAGAACGGCGTGCCGTTCATCGACAACGCCAACCAGGAGCTGTTCGAGCGCGTCAAGGACGGCGACGTCGTACGCGTCTGCGACGGGGTCGTCTACCTCGACGACGACGCGATCGGCAAGGGCGAGCAGCAGAGCACCGAGACCGTCGAGTCGGCCATGGCCGAGGCCCGCGCCGGTCTCGCCGTGCAGATCGAGGCGTTCGCCGTCAACACGATGGAGTACGTCCGCGGCGAGGGCAAGCTGCTCATCGACGGAGTCGGCGTGCCCGAGATCCGCACCCCGATGGAGGGCAGGCATGTCCTCATGGTGGTGCGCGGCTATCACTACAAGGAAGACATCGCCACGCTGCGGCCCTACATCCGCGAGTACCGTCCGGTCCTCGTCGGCGTCGACGGCGGCGCCGACGCGCTGATGGACGCCGGCTACCTGCCCGACGTCATCATCGGCGACTTCGACTCGGTCTCCACCAAGGCCCTGACCTGCGGCGCCGAGCTGGTCGTGCACGCCTACCGCGACGGCAGGGCGCCCGGCCTCGAGCGCGTGCACCAGCTCGGGCGCGAAGCGGTGATCTTCCCCGCCACCGGCACCAGCGAGGACATCGCGATGCTGCTGGCCGACGACAAGGGCGCCGAGCTGATCGTCGCGGTCGGCACCCACGGCACGCTGGAGGAGTTCCTCGACAAGGGGCGCCCCGGCATGGCCAGCACCTTCCTCACCCGGCTGATCATCGGCAGCAAGCTCATCGACGCCAAAGGGGTCAGCAGGCTCTACCGCAGCCGCATCACCACCTCTCAACTGCTCCTGCTCGTGATCACAGCGCTGATCACCATGGGGGTCGCGCTCTTCCTCTCGCCGCTCGGCCAGACCTGGCTGAACGGGCTGCAGGACCTCTGGAACGCGTTCATCTTCTGGCTGGTCGGACTTTTCTCGTGATTGATTTTCGCTACCACGTCGTCTCCATCGTCGCCATCTTCCTGGCCCTCGCGGTCGGGATAGTGCTGGGCACCACGCTGCTGCAGGAGCCGGCAGTCAAGTCCATCCAGGAGGTGACCGCGGGCCTCACCGCCTCCAACGACGAACTGCGCGCCCAGATCGACGGTCTGCGCGGGCGCGCGGCGGGCAACGACCAGTTCATCGCCTCGGCCACGCCTGACTTGGTGGCCGGGGAGCTGACCGGCCAGCGGGTGCTGCTGGTCGAGGCGCCGGGCTCCAACAACACCGCCCGCGAGGCCGCCGAGCAGGTGCTCGACCAGGCCGGCGCGGAGATCGCCGGGCGGGTCACCCTGGCCGAGAAGTTCTTCGACCCCAAGAACAAGGGGGTGCTCGACGGCCTGGTCGACCAGCTCAAGCCGGTCAACATGGTCTTCCCCACCACCGCCACGAGCTGGGACAGGGCCGCCGCGCTGCTCGCCGCCACGTTCGTCTCCACCGACCAGACCCAGGCCGGCACCCCCAACCCCGCCACCGCCGACGTGGTCAGCACGTTCGAGGCGGGCGGGCTGCTCAGCGTCGAGGGCGACCCGCTCAAGCGGTCCACGCTCGCGGTGGTGTTCGCGCCGGAGAAGGCGTACGAGGGGGAGAACGCCGAGGTCCAGGCGGGCGCGGTCGTCTCCGTCGCCGACGGTCTCGACACCGGCGGCAAGGGCACGGTGCTGGCCGGCGTCAGCGCCGACACCACGGCCGACGCGATCCGCGCCCTGCGCGACGAGAGCGAGATCGCCAAGCGCGTGTCCACCGTCGATACCACCGACATGCCGGTGGGCCGCGTCGCGATCGTCTACTCTCTGCGGGAGCAGATGTCCGGGCACGCCGGCCAGTACGGTGTCGGCAAGGGAGCCTCGGCCCCCATTCCCCCGGTGGCGTCCGCGACCCCGTCCCCCACCACCGAGTCAGGGAGCTGACATGCCTGCCAGCCAGGCCCGTGGCCTGCTCTTCGCCGTCGCCGGCGCCGCGATCGGCGCGGTGGCCGCCTGTGCCGCCTACGCCGCGTTCACCCGCGGCCGGCCCGCCGACCTGAGCGGGCGCTGGACCAGGAAGAACCACCGTGGCGAGCCGATCACCCTGCTCGAAGGCCCCGCGTTCGCGGCCGGCGCGGGCGCTGCCGCCGCCCTCACCCCCGGCCTGCCCGCCCGGGTGCGCGCGGCGGCGCTGATCGCGGGCGCGGGCAGCGCGGCGGTCGGCGCGTACGACGACCTCTACGGCACCTCCGCCTCCAAGGGCTTCAAGGGCCACCTGAGCGCGCTGGCCAGGGGCGAGGTCACCAGCGGCGCCGTCAAGATCCTCGGCATCGGCGCCGGCGGCCTGGGCGCAGCCGCGCTCGTCTCCAAGGGTCCCGTCGACACCCTGGTCAACGGTGCCACCATCGCGGGCGCCGCCAACCTCGCCAACCTCTTCGACCTGCGTCCCGGCCGCGCCATCAAGGTCGGCCTGCTGACCGGCGGGCCGCTGCTGGCCGCCGCGCTGCTGCGTGACTCGCCCGTCGGCGCCGCGCTGGCCGCCGTTCCGCTGGGCGCCGCCGCCGCGCTGCTGCCGGACGACCTCGGCGAGCGCGCGATGCTCGGCGACGCCGGCGCCAACGCCCTGGGCGCCCTGCTCGGGCTGGCCGCCGTCACCGAACTGGGCAGGCCCGGCCGGTACGCCCTCCTGGGCACCGTCGCGGCGCTGACCGCGGCGGCGGAGAAGGTCAGCTTCACCAAGGTCATCGCCGGCAACCGGGTGCTCAACGGCATCGACATGCTCGGCCGCCGCCCGGTCGCCTCCGTGTGATCCGCGTTCCGCGATTGTCAGCCCGACCTGCCAGGATGTCTGCGTAAGCGCGGGATCGGCCGGGTGGACCGGCTGGAGGCTGGGAGGCCGGGTTGGGAGTGGTGACGGCGCGGGGCGTCGCGGGCGGCGCGATGCTCATCGGGGCGATCACCGTGCTGGCGCGCGTCATCGGCTTCGCCAAGCAGTACGCCTTCGCCGGCACCGTCGGCACCAACTGCCTGGGCGCGGCCTACATGACGGCCAACCAGATCCCCAACATCATCTTCGAGGTCGTGGCCGGCGGAGCGCTGGCGGGCATGGTCGTCCCCGTCCTGGCCGGCGCGGCCGACCGGGGGGCGCGTGAGCGGGCGGGCTGGATCGGCTCGGCGCTGCTCACCTGGGTGCTGATCGTGCTCGTCCCGGTGGGCGCGCTGCTGGCGTTGTTCGCCGGGCCGATCACCGGGCTGCTCTTCGGCGGCGCCGCGTCAGGGTGCGACGTCGGCGCCGTGAGCGCCGTCGCCGCCCGCATGCTCGTCGTCTTCGCCCCCCAGGTTCCCCTGTACGGCGTGGCCGTGGTGCTCTACGGCGTGCTGCAGTCGCACAAGCGGTTCACCGGGCCCGCGCTCGCGCCCCTGGTGTCCAGCATCGTGGTCATCGTCGCGTACCTGCTGTTCGTGCCGCTGAGCGGTGACAAGAGCGACCCGGCCGAACTGCCGGGGCCCGCCGAACTGGCGCTGTCGCTGGGCACCAGCCTGGGCGTGCTGGCGCTGGTGCTGACCGTGATCGGGCCCGTGGCGCGGCTGGGGCTGCGGTGGCGGCCGACCTTACGGTTCCCCGACGGGGTGGCCGGGAAGGTCGGCAGGCTCGCGCTGGCCGGCGTCGCGGGGCTGCTCGCGCAGCAGGCGGCCATGATCGTGGTGCTGGTGTTGTCGAACAAGGCGATCGGCGACGCGGCCATCGTCATCTACAACTACGCGTGGGCGATCTACCTGGTGCCGTACGCGGTGCTGGCCGTGCCCATCGCCACCAGCGCCTTCCCCCGGCTGGCGGCGCAGGCGGGCGACCCGGAGGCGTTCGCGGCGCTGGCGGCGCGCACCACCCGGGCCGTGGTGCTGGTGTCGGGGCTGGCCGCCGGGGTGCTGGCCGCCGCGTCGGGGCCGGGCGCGGCGGTGTTCCTCGCGATCAAGAGCGAGGTGCCGTCCGGGCAGCTCGCGGCGGCGATCGCGCTGTTCTCGCCCGGCCTGGTGGGCTACGGCCTCATGGCGCACCTGACCCGGGTCCTGTACGCCGCCGGCCGGGGGCGCGCGGTCGCCGTCGGGACCGTGGCGGGGTGGTGCGTCGTGATGGTCGCCCAGATCGTCTTCGTGTTCGTGCTGCCCGGCGAGTGGAAGATCGGCGGGATGGCGCTCGGGATGAGCGTGGGCATGAGCGTCGGCGGGGGGCTGCTGCTGTGGTCCGTGACGCGGGCGCGCGGGCGCCGGGGCGGTGGCGCTGCTCGGGACCGGTGGTGTCTGGGCGAACGTGGGGGCCAC
>NZ_SSXE01000199.1 GCF_021699195.1 Nonomuraea sp. MG754425
GGACAAAGTGGGGCCGGAGAATGTGGGCCCGGGACAGAGTGGGCCGGAGAATGTGGGCCCGGGACAGAGTGGGCCGGAGAATGTGGGCTCGGGGAAGTGGGCCCGCAGCGGGCGGGCCCCGGCGGCGGGTCAGTCGGCCTCGGGGAAGCCGATCGAGAAGGCCGCGTCGAGGTCGTGCCTGGAGTAGGCGCGGAAGGCGATGTGGGTCTCGGTGTGCAGCACCCCGGGGACCTTGTTGAGCCGCCCCGGCACGACTTCGGCGATCTCCTCGTACGCCGCCACCCGCACCATGGCCAGCAGGTCGTACTCGCCGGTGATGGAGTAGACCTCGCTGACCCCCTCGATCTCGGCGATCGTCTGGGCGACCTCCGGGATCCGGTCTACCTCTGCATTTATGTGGACGATAGCCGTGACCATGCATCAACTCTATCGTTTCACCTCAAAGGTCGCCCCTCCCGATTGCGCCGCTGGTCGAGGTGCCGGTAGGCGAGGTC
Source organism: Nonomuraea sp. MG754425 (assembly GCF_021699195.1). Classification (GTDB taxonomy): domain Bacteria; phylum Actinomycetota; class Actinomycetes; order Streptosporangiales; family Streptosporangiaceae; genus Nonomuraea. Next base: position 495 of record NZ_SSXE01000199.1, read on the forward strand.
GATGCGGGCCTTGTGCCGGGCGGCCCCGCGCGCGGGCAGGCTCCACACGCCGTCGACCTCCACCAGCCGCACCCCGGGGGACTCCAGCCAGCGCAGGATGCACTCGGTCTCCTCCGCGCTGGCCGCGTGGACCGGCCCGGGGCCGGGCAGCACGACCTCGGCGGCGGCCGTCAGCGAGGCGACGAAGGGGGTCGGGTGGGTGCCCTTCTGCATCACCCCGGCGGCGGCGAGCCGGCCGTAGCGGACCACGTGGATGTCCCAGCCGCCGCCGAAGGCCGGGCTCGCGGCCACGAGCTGCGGGATGCGGGTGATGGCGCCGAGCCGCTGCATGCGGGCCGCCGTGCGGACGAACGAGGCCAGCCGGTCACGGTCGACGGACGCCTCCTCGTAACGCTGCTCGACCGACAGCCGCTCCATCCGGGCCGAGACCGCGCTGAAGACGGGGGAGGCGTCGAGGGTCATGGCGCGGCGGGCGTTCTCGGCGTGCACGGCGTACTGCTCGGGGCTCTCCCCGCCCGCGCAGGGCGCGCCGCAGCGGCCCATCTCGTGCAGCACGCAGGCCGCCCGCCGGGTGCGCAGCGTGATCGGCTGGGTGCACTGGCGCAGCGGGACGGCCTCGTGCAGGGCGATGCGGGCGTCGTCGGCCTGGCGGGCGCTGGTGAACGGCCCGAGGTAGGTGGCGCCGTCGTCCTTCAGGTCGCGCACGATCGACAGCCGGGGGAAGACCTCGGAGGTGAGCTTGAGCCACACCATCTTCTCGGGGAAGCGGGAACGGCGGTTGTAGCGGGGCTTGGCGCCGCCGATCAGGCGCAGCTCGCGTACCTCGGCCTCCAGCGCGGTGGAGCAGACGATGTGGCGCACCCGCTCGGCGATGCCGATCATCTCGCGGATGCGGGGGCGGGTCTCGCCGGCGGTGAAGTAGGAGCGCACGCGATTGCGCAGGTTGGTGCTCTTGCCGATGTAGAGGACCTCGCCGCGGTCGTCCTCGAACAGGTAGACGCCGGGCGCGTGCGGCACCGACTCGGCCAGGTGGCGCTTGGCCTGCTGCTCGGGCGTGGGCGCGCGGACGAACGACTTGAGCTCCTCCAGCGTGTGCACCTGGAAGGAGCCGGCCCGCTCGATCAGCCCGTGGAGCACGTCGACGGTGGCCCTGGCGTCCTGCAGGGCGCGGTGGCACGGCTCGACGGGGCTGCGGAAGAACCTGGCCAGTGTGGCGAGCTTGGCGTTGGGGGTCTCGTCGCGGGTGAGCACGCGCCGGGCCAGATCGACGGTGTCGACGACCGGGTTGGCCGGCGGCGGGTAGCCGAGCGCGGCGCAGGCGGCCTTGACGAAACGGGTGTCGAACCCGGCGTTGTGCGCCACCAGGGTGGCGCCCCTGATGAACTCCAGGAAGCTCGGCAGCACCGACTCGATCTTGGGTGCGGCCAGCACCATGGTGTCGGTGATGCCGGTCAGCACGGAGATGAACGGCGGTATCGGCCCGCCGGGGTCGACCAGGGTGGAGAACTCGCCGAGCACCTCGCCCGCCCGCACCTTGACCGCGCCGATCTCGGTGATCGCGTCTTCCGCCGGGGCGCCGCCGGTGGTCTCGAGATCGAACACGACGAACGTGACCTCGCTCAGCGGGGTGCCGAGCTCATCGAGAGTGCCTTGAACCGGATCCACGAACCAAGACCATAGAGAGGTTGACCGACAGGAACGAGTAAGCACCCCACTTGAACCTTGGTTACCCTTCCCTTTATGTCCGCAAGACTCGCCGGCCGTTACTCCCTGCTGCGCCCGCTGGGCGCCGGTGGCATGGGCAAGGTGTGGCTGGCCAGGGACGAGATGCTCGACCGCGATGTCGCCGTCAAGGAGCTCACGCTGCCCGAGGGTCTGCCGGCCAAGGACCGCCAGGACCTCGTGACCAGGGCCGTGCGCGAGGCGCAGGCCATGGCGCGGCTGCGGCACCCGGGCATCGTGGCGCTGCACGACGTGGTCGTCGAGCAGGACCGGCCCTGGCTGGTGATGGAGCTGCTGCGGGGCCGCACGCTGGCCGAGACCGTGCGCGAGTTCGGCCCCATGCCGCCCGGCCACGCCGCCAGGGTCGGCGCCGACGTGCTCGACGCGCTGATGGTCGCCCACTCCCAGGGCCTGCAGCACCGCGACGTCAAGCCGGGCAACGTCTTCCTGACCGGCAGCGGCCGGGTGGTGCTCACCGACTTCGGCATCGCCAGGCAGGAGGGCCAGGCGACGCTCACCGAGCAGGGGCTGATGATCGGCTCGCCCGGGTTCATCGCGCCCGAGCGGCTGGAGGGCGAGCCCGGCGGCCCGGCCAGCGACCTGTGGTCGCTCGGGGCCTCGCTGCACGTGGCGCTGACCGGCGCGCCGGCCTTCGAGGGGTCGGCGGCCCAGCGCATCCGCGCCACGCTGACCGAGCCGCCGCCGCCCGTGCACGGCCCGCTCGGCCCGCTGCTGACCGCCATGATGGCCTACCAGCCGGCCGCCCGCCCCGACCCGCGGGTGGCCGCGCACGTGCTGCGGGAGGTCGCCGAGGGCCGGCCCGCGCCGGCGCTGCCCGTCCAGGCCGAGGTGACCGCGCCGCGCCCGGTCAGGAGGCGCGGCCGGGCCGCGCTCTGGATCGCCGTCGCCGCGGTGGCGGTGCTCGCGGGCGCGGGCGCGACCGGGTTCGCGCTGCTGAAGGGCGGCGGGGGCACTCCGTCCGCCTTCACCGTGCCGATGGACGTGTGCACGCTCATCGGCCGGCAGGAGCTGGGCGCGCTGCTGCGCACGCAGAGCCCGCCCGAGGGGCAGCCGGGCTCCGACGACATCGGCCCCAAGTGCGGCTGGCCGGTCCCCAGCACGGGCGTGGGCCTGCAGGTGCAGCGCGACTCCGACACCGTCGACCCGTGGTCCATGACCGAGACCACGGCCCGCACGCTGTTTCAGAACCAGCGGCGCTACTGGTCCAAGTACGACTCCCTCGACTGGACCTGGCCCGAGATCGGCGCGACGAAGTCCACCAAGGCCACCCGCACCCCCGTGCGCCCGATCACCGGCGTCGGGGAGGAGGCGTTCGGCTTCGAGCTGAAGGGGCCCACCGGCCGCCTCCACTCGGCCCACGTCTTCTACCGGCTGGCCAACCTGGTGGTGAGCGTCGAGTACACCACGCTCTCCGACAAGCCGACCGACGACGACATCAAGCAGACGGCGCTGAGAGCGGCGCAGGCGAGTGAGCAGGCGTTGCGCGATGCCGGGTGACCTCTACCTGCTGGCCGGTCGCTACCGGCTGATCGAGCGGCTCGGGCAGGGCGGCGCGGGCACGGTGTGGCGGGCCATCGACGAGCTGCTCGACCGGCAGGTCGCGGTCAAGCAGGTGCGCATGCCGCCGGGGCTGAGCCCGCGCGAGCGCGCGGAGTTCGCCGACCGGGCCATCCACGAGGCCCGCTCGGCCGGACGGCTGCGCGACCCGGCCATCGTGCTCGTGCACGACGTGGTCCTCGAGGGCGACCAGCCGTGGATCATCATGGACCTCGTCACCGGCCGCTCGCTCGACAAGGTGATCAGGGAGCAGGGGCCGCTGCCGCCGGAGTTCGTGGCCGCGGTCGGGCTGCGGGTGTTGTCGGCGCTCGACGTCGCGCACGCCCACGGCATGCTGCACCAGGACGTCAAGCCCGCCAACATCCTGCTCGACGGCGACGGCTCGGCCATGCTCACCGACTTCGGCATCGCCGCCCCGATGGGCGGGCGGGGCGACAGGTACGGCAGCGCGGGCTCGCCCGGGTACATGGCCCCCGAGCGGCTCAACGAGCAGCCGTCCGGCCCGTCGTCCGACCTGTGGTCGCTGGGAGCCAGCCTGTACACGGCGGTGGAGGGCCGCGCGCCGTTCGAGCGGGCGCTGCCGGCCGCCGTCGCGGCGGCGGTGCTGCTGCACGAGCCGCCGTTCCCGGCCAGGTCCGGCCGGGAACTGGGCGGGCTGCTGCTGGCCATGCTGGCCAAGGACCCGGCGGCGCGGCCCACGCCGGAGCGGGTCCGCCAGACGCTGACGGCGCTGGCGGGATCGGGCCGGGGCGCCCGCGCGGGGCGCTCGCGCCGCCTGCTGGTGCCGGGCGCGATCGCCGCCGTCCTCGCGCTGGGCGCGGGCGGCTGGTACGCCGCCGGGGCGCTCGGCGTCACCGGGCCGGCCCCCGGCAGGTTCGCCACGGCCCCCGACCCGTGCACCCTGCTCACCGACGCGCAGGCCACCGGCCTGATGAAGGGCGCTCCCGCCCGCGGCCGCACCAGGCCGGGCGAGTGCCAGTGGGTCGTGCACGGGGGCACGTCCTCGGCCCGCAGCCTGATCGTCCGCACCTGGGCGGAGCGGCCCAGCGGCGGTCTCGACGGCCCCCAGGTGGCGCAGCGCCGCTTCGCCAGCGAGAAGACCACCCGGGCCGCCGCGCAGGGTGTCAGCGGGCAGCAGGCGTACGGCGCGGTGGCCGATGTCGCCGGCGTGGGAGAGGCGGCGATCGCCCAGAACGGCTTCAAGTTCTACCTGTCCACCAACGAGAGCGGCACGGCCGTCACCACCGTCCTCCTGCGCACCAGCAACCTGCTCGCCGAGGTGATCTGGCGGCGCGAGAGCGTGCCTGTCGACCCCGCGGAGGGGGTGAAGGCGTCCGAGGCCGTGGTCGACAGGGAGACGGCCGTCAACGCCGGCCGCCTGGTCACGGAGGCGCTGGCGAAATGAGACAGGTGCGGCGTCCAGGGGTGCGCACGGGTGTGCCGCAGGTGGTTCAAGTGCCTTGCAAGAGGCGTAACTAGCATGTCTCCCCGCATGTCAGGGCAACCCCAGGAGTTTCAGTGAACCCCGGTAGCGAGTTCGAGCCGCCCACCACCCCTTACCAGGTGCCAGGCAGGCAGTTCGAGCCGCCGCACACGCCCCCGACGATGCCTCCGACCATGCCGCCCATGCCGCGCGCCCCCCGGCCGCGGCGTCCGGCGTGGCTGCTGCCCACGCTCGCCGCCGCCCTGGTGGTGCTGGTCGCCGCGGGAGGGGTGGGGGCCTACCTGCTCTACGGCAAGGTCGGCAAGGCCGGCGGGGTCACGACGCCGCCCGCCACGCGCTCGTCGTCGCCCGCCGACCCGGCCGCCGCCGCTGCCGGGCCCGACGTGTGCGCCATGCTGCCAGAGGACGAGGCCGTCCGGCTGGTGCCCGGCGCGACCATGTCGCACACGTCCAATGACGGCGACTACACCGTCAACTTCTCCTGCAACTGGACCAACCAGCGCATCTCCTTCGGCGACTACTGGCGCAGCAGGGAGATCGACGTCAAGGTCGCCCAGCACAAGGGCGAGGGCGCCAAGACCGGCCGGGCGATGGCGCAGAACTCGTACGAGACGGACTACCGGGGCGGCAAGTTCAGGGAGACCGCCAAGCCGTCGCTCGACCCGGAGGAGAAGGAGTACATCTCCGCGGCCAAGGACATCCAGGGCGTCGGCGACGGCGCGTACGCGCAGTACACCTGGCGGCGCGACGGCAAGCTGCTCTGGTACGCCTTCGGCACCGCCTACGCCCGCGTCGGCGACATGACGGTCGAGGTCAAGTTCCAGGCGGGCCAGCAGCGCAAGGACGCCCAGATCCTGTCCAACGAAAGCACGCAGGCGATCACGGAGGCGAACGCCATCCGCGAGGTGAGCGGCCTGGTCGCGCACTTCGCCAAGGGGGTCGCCGCCTGGCAGGCGCGGCACCCGGGCGTGCTGGCCCAGGCGGAGCCGTCGGCGGCGGCCACCGTCTCGCCGAGCGCCCGCCCGACGCCCTCGCCCACCGAACTGGCCGCCTTCCCCGCCGACTGCCAGGCCGTGACGGAGACGGCCACCCGGCTCGTGCCCGAGCCCACGACCCGCGCGCGCGGCAGCGAGGAGGGCGACGACGAGCAGACCGAGTGCCGCTGGCTCAACCGCGAGCTGTCCGGCGGGCCGGGCGTCACGAAGATCCGCAGCGCGCTGATCACCGTGCACCGCTTCACCAACCGGGCGGGCGCGGTGGACGAGCCCGCCGCCAGGTCCTACTACGCCAGTCAGTACGGCGGCGACAAGAACACCGCCGGCTCCTCCATCGGCGGCATCACCTGGGGCCCGCTGGCGGGTGTCGATGACCTGGGCGACCAGGCGTACCGGCAGTACGTGCAGAGCAAGGGCAGCGAGATCTCCGCCTCCAGCGGCACGGTGATCATGCGCAGGGGCGCGCTGGTCGTCCAGGTCGACTACTCGGGCCACCAGCGGCCCGAGGACGTGGCGACGAACTCGCCCAAGGTGACGTTCATGCCGGAGAAGGAGGCGATGGCCGGCGCGCTCGCCCTGGCCAGGGCGTACGTGAAGGCGCTGGCCGCGCAGCCGGCCGGGAGCTGACCCGCGGGCCGCCTCCGGCCTGCGGCGACCGTGCCCCCTGCGCGGACGATCCCGGCAATCGTGACGCTGACTCATGATTTGCCGGAATGGTTAATGGGCCTGCAACTCGGCTGCAAGCGGGGCAAATAACGTTATCCCTGTGAGCGCCTGAGCCGCGCGATCATGTTTGTCCAGTACAGGGGCATGGGCAAACCATGGGGGATCGCGCGGCTCATTGCTCTTCCTGGGACAGGAAGGGCTCGATGAGACCGGGGACGGCCTGTGCGGCAAGGCGCAGGCCGTCCCCGCGGCCCACGTCCACCACCGCGTAGTGGCCCCGGCCGGCGGCCGTCGTGGCCGTCACCGTCAGCAGGCCCGCGCGCCGCTGGAAGCACGACTCCGTGATCGTCCAGCCCGCGATGCCCCTGCGGTCGAGCGCGACCGTGCGCCGGACCACGGCGCCCCTCCTGGTGACCAGGTGACGGGGGCTCAGCGCGTGCCCGAGGCTCGCGGCGGCGCTCACCGCGTGCCACAGCCCGTACGCCAGCACCGCCGCCGGCACGAGCCACACCCAGCCGCCCGCCCACAGGCTCGCCGGCGCGGCGGCCGGCACCGTGACCAGGGCGGCCAGCAGCGCTCTGACGAGCCGGCGGCGCCGGGCCGCCGGGGGATGCGCGAGCGGCTCGGGCACGCCGGAGCCCGCGATCGACGCGGCGAGCCGCGCCACCAGGGCCCGTGGCATCGGCGGGGTGAGCGCGGCGGCGTCCTCGCGCTCCTCGCCGGAACCCCTGCCCAGCCCGGTGGCGACGGACCTGAGCCGGGCCGCGCCGCCCAGCCGCAGCAGCAGCGGCTCGCTGATCTCCACCCCGCGCAGCCTGCGCTCCTCCAGCGTCAGCGACCGGCTGGTCAGCAGGCCCCTGCGCATCCGGAGCCGGCCCGGCTCGCGCTCCAGCCGGTAACGGCCCCACGACTCGGCGAACAGCAGCGCCGCCCCGGCCGCCCCGACCAGCAGGTTCACCGCGAGCAGCAGCGCGGCGGCCGGCAGCGGCCTGGCCGCCAGCCAGTCCCACAGGCCGGTCGCGATCCGGTCGCCGAACCCGTCGAACCCGAACTGGCCGAGCGCCTTGTACAGGGTGGCGAGCAGCACCGCCGCGCCGGTGAACGTCCACACCGACAGCGGCGCGTACCTGATCCACGACCAGCGCAGCTCCGCCAGCGGGCCCCCGGGCTCCGCCGCCCGCTCGCTCCGAGGCAGCAGGGTGCGGCGCAGGGACTCGGCCTCGTGCCTGCCCAGCGGGTCCAGCACGAGCTCCGCGCCGTCCTCGGCGTGCTCTCCCGTGCCCACCTTCACCACGGTCAGGCCGAACACCCTGTTCACCGGGTCGGCGCGCAGGTCCACACTGCGCACCCGCTCGCGCGGGATCGAGCGGTGCCGGCGGACGGTGACGCCCGAGCGCACCTCCAGCCGCTCGGGGGTGAGCCGCCAGCGGGTGGCGCGCAGCCGCAGCACGTCGTACGCGACCACGCAGGCGACGATCAGCACCGCCGCGCCCGCGCAGGCCGCCACGACGCCGCCCGCGGGCCAGTCGCGGCCCGTCAGGAACCGGGTCAGCCCGGCCGCGACGCCGGCGGCGATCGCCAGCGACTTGACCCCGGAGGCCCACACGCTCCGCCCCGCCGGCCTCCGCCATCCATCGTCACCGCCCGCGGCCGGCTGAACGTTCACGTCGCGTCCCCGGGCGTGGCCTGGGTGATCGCGGTCAGGCGCGCGGCCAGTTCGGCCGCCACCTCGTGGTCCAGCGCCTCGATCTTGACGGCCCCGGCCGACGACGCCGTCGTCACCGTGACGTCCGCCAGCCCGAACAGCCGCTGCACGGGCCCCCGCGCCGTGTCGACCCGCTGGATCCGCGACATCGGCGCCACCCGCCAGGTGTGCGTCAGCCACCCCTTGCGGGTGTAGACCGCCTGGTCGGTGACCTCCCAGCGCTCCACCCGGTAGGAGGCCCGGGGCGCCACCACCGCCAGCGCCAGGCAGCCCGCCGCGAACACCGCCACGGCCGCGCCGAGCCAGAGCGGCCGCTCCGTGAGGGCCCAGTACGCCGCCACGCAGGCCCCCGCCACCGGCACCATGAGCATCAGCCACTGAACCGTCCACCACCCGACCGCCCGCCGGTCCACCCGGTGGCGGGGCGGGCGCAGCCCGGCCGTGCTCACTTCCCGTCCTCCGTCTCCGGGGACGTCGTCTCCAGGGACTCGGAGACGGCCAGCAGCGCGAACCCGAGCACGCCGATCACGATCGCCGCGAACACCTCGTAACCCTCCAAGATCGGCAGCAGGTTGACCACGAGCAGGTCGTGTGCCCACCGCCACCATCCGAGCAGGACGTTCACCAGGCCGCCGACGCCTTGCAGGACCAGCAGCCAGCCGAGCACCCTCAACACCCATCGCATGCCGCCAAGCCTCGCGCGCCGGCCCGGCGGCGGGCGTCGGCCGTCGGTCTCGGCGGGCACCGACTTTGGTCGCTGTCGCCGCACCCTCGGCAGGGCCTAACCTCGATGAACGTGACGGAACTGCGGGCAGACGGCGCCGCCGCCCACGAATACGGGTGGGTGCTGCCGTCGGTGCTGCTCGGCGACGGCGGCACGGGCGGGCGCGTGCGGCGCTCGACGCGCGACTGGATCGTCGATCTCCTGCTGTTCCTGTTCGCCTGCGGCCTGACCTTCCTGTCCCTGATCGAGTTGCACGAGCAGAACCAGACCGGGCCCCTGATGCTCGTCGAGCAGGTCTCGGGGGCGCTGTCGTGCGCGGCGGTGTGGCTGCGGCGCAGGTGGCCCGTCGCGCTCGCGGTGGTCTTGGGCCTGCTGTCGTCCTATCTGGAGATGGTCGGCGGGGCCGCGGTGGTCGCGCTGTTCACGGTGGCGGTGCACCGCCCGTTCCGGGTGTCGGGGCCGATCACGCTGTTCAACCTGCTCACCCTCGCCCCCTACGTCGCGCTGCGGCCCCAGAGCGACCTCGACCGCGCGTGGGCGGCGGCGCTCGGCGCGGCGTTCGTGCTGACGGTGTTCGCGTGGGGCATCGTGGTCAGGGCCAGGCGGCAACTCGTCTGGACGCTCAGGCAGCGCGCCGACAGCGCCGCCGAGCAGGCCAAGCGGCTCGAACGCGAGCGCATCGCGAGGGAGATGCACGACGTGCTGGCACACCGCATCTCGATGCTGAGCCTGCACGCGGGCGCGCTGGAGTTCCGGCCGGACGCGCCGCCCGGCGAGATCGCCAAGGCGGCCGAGGCCATCAGGACCAACGCCCACCTGGCCCTCCAGGACCTGCGCGAGGTGATCGGCGTGCTGCGCCACTCCTCCTCGGTCGGCGACGGCGAGGGCTCCGAAGGCGAGGGCATGGTGCCCGACCGCCCGCAGCCCACCCTCGCCGACCTGCCCGCGCTGGTCGAGGAGTGCCGGCACGCGGGCATGGACGTACGGCTCGACCTGCGGGCCGAGGACGCGCCCGAAGGGCTGGGCCGCAACCTCTACCGGATCGTCCAGGAGGCGCTCACCAACGCGCGCAAGCACGGGGGCGGCGCGCCGGTGACGGTGACGGTCGAGGGCGTGCGCGGCAAGGGGCTGTCGGCGGAGGTGCGCAACCCCCTGTGGACGCGGCACGGCGCGCGCATCCCGGGGGCGGGCGCCGGGCTGATCGGCCTGACCGAGCGGGCGGAGCTGGCCGGCGGCACCCTGGAGCACGGGGCCACGCCCGAGGGGCAGTTCACGGTGCGCGCCTGGCTGCCGTGGCCGGTGGAGACGATCCGGGAGGACGACACATGACCACCGACGGGCCGATCAGGCTGCTGATCGTGGACGACGACGCGATGGTGCGGGCCGGGCTGTCGATGATCCTCGGCGGCGTGCCCGAGATCGAGATCGTCGCCGAGGCCGGAGACGGGGCCGAGGTGCCGCCCCTGGTGATCCGGCACCGGCCCGACGTGGTGCTGATGGACATCCGCATGCCCGGCATCGACGGCCTGACCGCCACCGAGACGCTGCGCCGCGCGTCCGCGCCGCCCGAGGTGGTGGTGCTGACCACGTTCCACGCCGACGCGCAGGTGCTGCGGGCGCTGCGGGCCGGGGCGGCCGGGTTCCTGCTGAAGGACATCGCGCCCGGCGACCTGGTGCAGGCGATCAAGAAGGTGGCCGCCGGCGAGCCGATCCTGTCACCCGCGGTGACCAGGCAGCTCATCACGCACGTGGCCGACGGCGGCGGCGGGGCGGTGCAGCGCGGCGAGCGGGCCAGGGGCCTGCTCGGCAGGCTCAGCGAGCGGGAGCGGGAGGTGGCCACGGCCGTCGGGCGGGGCAGGTCGAACGCCGAGATCGGGCGCGAGCTGTACATGAGCGTGCCGACGGTCAAGGCGCACGTCTCCCGGATCCTCACCAAGCTGGGCCTCAACAACCGGGTCCAGGTGGCGCTGCTCGTCTACGACGCCGCCTCGTAGCGGGCCAGCAGCTCTTCGAGGGTGGCCCGGTGCAGCACCAGGTCATCGGGGTCGTCCGGGCTGGGCAGCTCGCCGAAGTGGATGCGGCGCTGCCACACCCTGGCCATGATGACGCCGTGCCGCAGCGCCGCGTACAGCTCGTAGAAGTCCAGGTCGCGGGGCTCGTAGCCGGTCAGGTCGCGGTAGGTGGCGCAGACGTCCTCGCGGCGCATGAAGGCGGGCAGGCCGGGCAGGCCCGCCCCGGTCGTGATGTCCTGGAAGAACCGGTGCAGGAAGATCATCCAGGACAGGTCCAGCTCGCGCGGCCCGACGGCGGCCATCTCCCAGTCGAGCACCGCGACCGGGGCGAAGTCCCGGTACATCACGTTGCCGATCCTGGCGTCGCCCCAGGTGAGCACGTCGGGGCCGGGGTCGTCGGGCCAGTGCGCCGCCAGTGCGGCGAAGGCCCGCTCCAGCACCGGGACGCGCCGCCGCCCGTGCGCCCACTCGTAGTAGGCGCGCTGCTCCTCGACGTGCGCGCGCAGCCCGGCGGTCCCGAACGGGGCCAGCTCCCGTGGCGTGAACGCGGTCTGGTGCAGCGCCGCGAGCAGGCCCACGCTCGCGTCCTGGAGGCGGCGCCGGTCGGCGGGGGAGGCGTCGTACAGCCAGCCGCCGAAGGTGTACGGCAGCACGTCCGGCGGGACCTCGCCGTCGGCCCGCTCCATGACGAAGAACGGCGTGCCCAGCGGGCCGGGGTCGGGCTCGAACCAGAGTGCCCGCGGCGCTGGGATCCCAGCTTTTTCCCTGGCCAGGCGCATCATCTCGAACTGCGCCCCGAGATCGTAGGAGGGAAAGACCGGAACGGCTTCCCTCGCAGGTGCGAGCCTGGCTACGCAGCGCTTACGCTGTCCGTCCCAGGTGGCGGTGAAGAACAGGGTCTCGCTCGACAGCCCGTTTTCCGTCGGTCTGGACATCCCGGACACCGAGGCGCTCGCGCCGACCTGCCCGCGCAGCCACGCCTCCGTGCTCGCGCGCAGTTCTTCGAGGTCACGGGTGGAGGTGCGGAGCTCTTCCGGCACGGCGGGCCTCCCGGGTGGACATGTGCCCTTCGACAGTCGTACACCCCCTAGCAAGCGCTTGTCCATATAGGAGTGGCCGTTACGGTCAGGTACGCAACAGCCGTACCCTTGTCTGAAAGGGCATGTCACGAAGGGACAAGTGGGATGAGTTCAGCGGGTGAAGGCCTGTCTCGCCCGCTTCCCGAGCAGGTGCGGCTCAACGTCGTCGATCTGGCCTCCCAGGTCCTCGGCTCGATGCCGGGTGCGGTCATCCCGCCACCGCTGCGCGGCATCGCCAGGTTCGACCCCCGCAAGCGGGCCAAACTCGGCAGCGCGCCCATCGCGGCGCAGCTCGAGAACGACAAGAAGTTCCGCGAACTGGTCGCCGAGTCGGTGGCGGCCGGCTGGCCCGAGCTGGTCGCCTCGCTGGCCGAGGGCAACGTGCCCCCGGCGGCCGACCCCGTGCTCGTGGCCGCCGCGGCCTACCTGACCCGGCCGCCCGGCTGGGCGGAGATGATCGAGACCGCCCGCGCCGACCTGGAGCAGTCGGCGGTGGCCGCCGAGGACTCCGAGCGCGAGGAGGCGGTCACGCGGCTGCGCGAGCAGCTCGCCGCGCAGAAGAGCGCCGCCAAGGAGGAGGCCGACCGGCTGCGCGAGCAGATCAAGGCCGCCCGCTCCGAGAACTCCGACCTGCGCCGCAAGCTGCACGACGCGCGCGAGCGGGCCAAGTCCGCGGTGCGGCGGGCCGAGGAGATGGACCGCGCGGCGGGCGAGGCCAGATCGGCCGCGTCGGCGGCGGGCAGCGCCGGGGAGTCCGAGCTGCGGCGGCTGCGCGAGCGCCTGGCCGACGCCGAGAAGCAGCTCGAAGCCTCGCGCAGGGCCGCCCGCGAGGGCCGCAGCATCGAGGACGCCCGCATCCGGGTGCTGCTCGACGCGCTCCAGGACGCCTCCGCCGGGCTGCGCCGCGAGCTGGCCCTGCCCACCACGATCAGCCGTCCCGCCGACTCGGTCGCGGCCGTCACGGGCGAGCGTCCCGGCGTGCGCGGCGTGCCCGCCCGCGCGCTGGCCGACGACGATCCGCAGCTCCTCGACCAGCTCCTCGCGCTGCCGCAGGTGCACCTGATCATCGACGGCTACAACGTCACCAAGACCGGCTACGGCACCCTCACCCTGGCCGACCAGCGCAACCGGCTCATGACCTCGCTCGGCGGGCTGGTGGCGCAGACGAGGGTCGAGATGACCGTGGTCTTCGACGGGGCCGAGCTCAACTCGCCCGTGCAGGTCGTCGCGCCGCGCGGGGTGCGGGTGCTGTTCAGCGCCCCGGGGGAGATCGCCGACGACCTCATCCGCCAGCTCGTCCGCGCCGAGCCGGCCGGCCGGGCCATGGCCGTGGTGTCGTCCGACCGTGAGGTGGCCGAGTCCGTCCGGCGGATGGGTGCCAGACCGGTTCCGTCTGGGTTGCTGCTCCGCCGGCTAGGGCGCGCATAAATTACGAATTGGTTAGGTTTGGCACTGTCCCGCTCGCCACTTCTGTACTATTTCGCCCCAGATATAATCCCTGGGAGGCGACACAGTGAGGTTTGGCCGGGTGCCGGTGGCAGCGGGTCTCGCGTTCGGGCTGGTGCTGTCCGCTACGGGGGCGTCGCTCGCCGATCCCCGGCCCACGCTGGCGCAGGCCAAGGCGAAACTGGACAAGCTCAACGACAAGGCCGACAAGGTCGTCGAGCAGTACAACCAGGCCAACGAGCGCCACAAGAAGGCCAAGAGCACCTACACCAAGCTGAACGACAGCTACAAGCGCAAGCTGGCGACCGTCGCCGAACTGCGCGCGCAGGTGATCGGGATGGCCGTCGACAGCTACAAGCTCGGCGAGGACATCACCTCGCTGCCCGGGATCGTCAGCTCGAAGAACCCCTCGGCCATGCTGAGCGGGTGGGCGCTGGCCGGGCAGCTCTCGCGCGAGCGGGCCGAGAAGCTGGCCGTCTTCGACCGGGAGAACAAGGGGCTGAAGGCCGAGCGCGACAAGGCCGAGACGGCCCTGGAAGGCGCCGACAAGGAGCGCGACGCCGTCGAGAAGGAACGCGCCGAGATCCGCAAGCTGATCGCCGAGCAGAAGAAGCTGCTGGACCGGCTCGGGGCCTACAACCCCGGTAACCCCAACAGCACGGGCATCAAGTACACCGGGCCGGCCTCCGGGAGCGCGGCCGCGGTGTTGCGGTTCGCGTACGCGCAGGTGGGCAAGCCGTACATCTTCGGCGGCACGGGGCCGCGCGGCTACGACTGCTCGGGGCTCACGCAGGCCGCCTGGGCGGCGGCCGGGGTCTCGCTGCCGCGCACGACGTGGCAGCAGTGGTCGTGGGGGGCGAGCCGGAAGGTCTCGCTCGACGCGCTGCAGCCCGGAGACCTCATCTTCAGCCAGGGGCTCGGGCACGTCAGCATCTACGCGGGCAACGGGCAGATCGTGCACGCGCCGCAGACGGGCGACGTCGTCAAGGTCGTCAAGCTCAACTCCTACGGCCGGTCCCTGGTCGGGGCGATCCGCCCGTAAGCGGGAGCTACGATGCCGCGTCGTAGACAGAGTCGGCCGCCGGTCGGGAACGCTCCCAGTGGCGTTACTCACGTTTGAATGGTGTCAAATGTGATTTACGTAACAATCGGCGCCTGACAATCATGCTCGGCTCGAAGTGTGAGCAGGGTCACATTCTGGTAACGGAACCTGGTGCTCCAGCAGCGGTTTCGAGGTTGACCCGCACCCCTGTCTGATCTTTACAGCCGGGTGTGCCCTTTGCCGATCCTTGACCTGTCCGCGTAGCTTCTGGCGTCGTCGCGGTGAACAAGCCATGTCGCCGCGCACCGGCATCGGTCCCTCCCGATGCGAGACAGAAAAAAATCCGCCGGTCGCCCCCGGCCTCCCCATATCGACACTCGGTCTGGGCGGCGACCTGCCGAATCCGTGCAGCCAGGAGGCACGGAGCCGGGGACCCAGCGATCCCACGTCCCCAAGGGATCAGGGGTGAATCGGCGCGCCCATCGCGCCGTAGGGCGACTTCCACGCCCGAATCCGTCAGCTAACCCGGTAGGCGTTCGTGGAAGACTCAAGGAGAAATCCTGTCCAGTCCCCTGCAGAACCCCCGCCTGTCCCGCCTTGCCCTGAGCGGAGTAGCGCTCACGATGACCGTGACGGCCGGAGGTCTCGTCCTCCATGCCCCCACGGCGCAGGCGTCGACGACGAGCGACTCGGCCGACCTGACGACGGCCAAGGCGGAGACCACCGCCAAGACGTCCCAGACGGCCACGGTCGCGCAGCGACGGGCGGCCAAGGCCGCCCGGCAGAAGGCGAAGGCCCACCGGGCCGTCGCCGTGGCCAAGAACCAGATCGGTGACCCGTATCGCTACGGAGGCACCGGCCCCGGTTCGTTTGACTGCTCCGGTCTCGTCCAGTTCGCCTGGAAGAAGGCCGGCGTCAAGCTCCCGCGCGTGGCGAGCAGCCAGTTCGTCCGCATCAGGAACAAGGTCTCCTGGCGCAATCTGCGGCCCGGTGACCTGATGTTCTTCAGCGGGCTCGGCCACGTGGGCATGTACGTCGGCAAGGGCAAAATGATCCATTCGCCGCGGACAGGCGAACGGGTACGCATCGACAAGTTGAGCGGATGGCGCAAGACGTCCTTCGTCGGCGCGGTCCGTCCCGGCCTGTGAGGAAGCCCCGTCCGGCTCCCAGGAAGAGTTCTCCTGGATCCGGGCGGGGCTCTCGCACGTCCTGAGCGCGACCTGCGCCGTGTTGCGGGCCACCACGATCGGGCCTACTACGATCGGGCAGCGTGTCGGTGCGGGTGAGCAGGCGGGCCGTGGTGGCGGCGGCGCTGCTGCTCGCCGTCCCGTCCGGTGCGCCGCTCATCGGCTCTCCGCTCCTTCCCCGGGAGCTGCGTGGGCTGTGGCCGGGCCGGGAGACGGCCGTCAGCCGTGGCGGGCGCTCCACCGTCGTGGGCCTGGCCGCCTCCCGTCCGCTGCTCGACGAACTGGCCCGCCGGGCCGACCGTGCGGGGCTGCGGGTCTCGGCCGTGCTCGGCGGTCCGGTACGGCCGCTGATCGTCGTGCCGGAGTCCGCCCGCGACGCCGCCCGGCTGGCCGGAGCCGCCCGGCTCGACGGGCTGGCCGCGGTCGCCGACGGCCGGCGCGTGATCGTCGTGCCCGAGGCGTTCGCCACGCTCAGCCCCCTCGGCCGGGACGTGGTCCTGGCGCACGAGCTGACCCACGTCGTGGCCGGCACCGCCGGACTGCCCGCCTGGCTCTACGAGGGCTTCGCCGACTACGTCGGCTATCGCGACACCGGACTGCCCGTGGCGACCGCCGCCGCCGAACTGGCGGCCGAGGCGCGGGCCGGACGGCTGCCGGACGCTTTGCCCGGCCCTGAGGCTTTCGCCGCCGACGGGCGCGACCAGGACCGGCTCGCCCGGGTGTACCAGGAGGCCTGGCTGGCGTGTCGCTTCCTCGCTGACCGGTTCGGTGAGGGGACCCTGGTGAGGCTCTACCGTGAGGCCCAGGTGGCAGGCGTCGATCGGGCGCTCGCCTCACTGGGCCTGTCCGCCGTCACGCTGACGGCACGGTGGCGCGCGTACGTGCGGGAGCAGCTCGTGTGAAGGGGAGGCAGATGAGCGATCGAGAAGACACAGGCGACGCGGCACGGGAAGGCGAGGTGGCGGACGGCGCGTTGGCCGCGGTGGGCGCCGGCCACCCGGAGGGGACGGCGGCCTCCGAGGACGCCACACCGGGCGAGCGGGCGCACCACGGGGAGTCGGCGGGGGCGTCGGAGAGCGCCGGGCAGAGCGAGCGGGCCCGTCACGGGGAGTCGGCGGGGACGTCCGAGGACGCCGGGCAGGAGAAGCGGTCGCGGCGCGGCCCGGGGGCCGATCGCGCCGGGCCGGGCGAGGGCGCGGCGCGGCCCGCGCGGGGGCGAGGAGGGGAGGCGTCCGTGAC
>NZ_SSXE01000200.1 GCF_021699195.1 Nonomuraea sp. MG754425
GGCTCGGCGAGGGTGACGGTGTAGCCGAGGGCGTCGAGGACCTTGGCCAGCTCGTCGGGGCTCGACGGGGCCGTGTCCTGCCGCAGCAGCGCGCGGGCGATCTCGCCCCGGGTCGCCTTGGCCATGTGGCTGACGACCTTGCCGTCGCGGAACACGCGTACCGTCACCGAGCGGGAGCCCGGCTGCCAGGCGCCCGCGTACGTGGCGGAGCGCAGGTCCACCACCAGGCCCGGGATCCGGTCCAGTTCCTTGGCGACGTGCGGACGCCAGAATGGCGACAAACCCCCCAGCGGCGGCAGATTGACGCCCATCGACAGGCGGTAGGGCGGGATCTCGTCTGTGATTCTCACCACACCCCACAGGCCCGAGAAGATCAGCAACGACTCCTCGGCCCGGGTCCGCGCCTCCGGATCCAGGGTCGCCAGGCCGAGATTGTCGTACAGGACGCCGGTGTAGAGCGCGGCGGCGGGCAGGGTGGGGGCGGTCTTCAGTGCCGCGTTCTTCGCCAGCTCGCCCGTCAGGCCCGGCGTCAGGCCGAGCACGTCATGGGCGTCGCGGCGTTTCGAGGCCCGGATGAGCGCGTTCAGCACCCGCTTGCGGGGCTTGCCGAGGGCGGGGAAGGACAGCTCGCCCACGGGCGGCCCGCTGCCCTCCGTCGCCTTGCCTTCGGACGGCGGCAACAGAATCAACACAACGTCATAGCCTATTGGCCCTGGCCGGCGGCCCTGCCCGGGCAATCGTGCGGTCCGCGGTGGCCGCTAGGCTGCGCTGGTGGATTTCGACCGTCTTGTCGATGAGGCCTGGCCCGCGTACGAGCAGCACGTGCACGACGGGTGGGTGTTCCGGCATGCCGGTGGGGTGACGAAACGGGCCAACTCCGTGCTCGCGGTGAACCGGCCCGCCGACCTGGACGGCGCGATCCGCGCGGCGGAGGCGTTCTACGGCGAGCGCGGGCAGCGGTGTGTCTTCTCGATGGGACTCGGCGCGCCGCCCGGACTGGACGAGGAACTCGAACGCCGAGGATACGACCTGGTCGATCCCACCGTCGTCATGACCGGCACGCCCAAGGGCGATCCGCCGGCCGGGATACGGGTGGAAGAACAGCCGTGGCGCGGCTGGCTGGACACCTGGTGGGCGGTGGACGGCCGCTACGGCGACGGCCTTGAGCAGGCCGAACGCATCTGCACCGGCGTGCCCGCCTGGTACGCCGCCTACGAGGAGGACGGTGTCGCACTGGCCGTCGGCCGGGCCGTCCCGCAGGGCGACACGCTCGGGATCTACTGCATGGCCACCGTTTCGCGGGCACGGCGCAGAGGGCTGGCGCGGTCGGTGCTGCGGGCTCTGGCCAGGCACGCCGGGGCCGGATTCGGCACCGCCTACCTGGTCACGACGGTCGCAAACGCGGGCGCCCAGGCCCTTTACCGGAGCGAAGGGTTCGAGGTCGCGGGCCGTTACCACTACCGGGTCCGGTGACTCCGGCGTGCCGGACTCCCGGCGCGCCACGCCGTCGGGCCCTGACGGGGCCCTTCTTTCCGCGCGCCGGACGTCCCTGTGCAGGCGTGCAGCGCCCGTGTCACGGCGGCCGGCGTGCCGTCACGGCATCCGTGGCGGTGCGTCAGGGGCGGGCGTCAGGGGCGGGGTGTTTGCACGCAGAACGGCGGCCCCGAGCAGGTCGGGGTCGCCGTACTGGTCGATCAATATGTGATTATCTCGTCACGACCAGCGCGATCAGCGCTCGTCGTTGGGGGCCAATGAAGGGGTTTCGCTGAGTCGAGCCGACTCGTCCAGGATGTCGGCGCCCTTTTCGCGCAGCGCTGCGACGTGCTGACGCCCATGATGGGCGCAGAACAGCAGCTCCCCACCCACAGGCAGGGTCGCGCGAATGTAGGCCTGGGCACCGCAGCGGTCGCAGCGGTCAAGGGCCGTCAGCGGCTTAACGGGGGCGAGAGCTCCAGTCACGTATCGCCTTTCGGGTCACCCCCGCCGAAGCGAGGATCTGGCGTCAGTCACTTGGAACAACATCTAACCGGACCTGGACGTTCCCAACCGCCGGGTCTCTACGCCCAGAGCGGAATGTGTCCCAAAGTAATGATGATCAGCCGGTTGGTAACGCCAAACGTGACGCCGTGGCAAGCTTGTACGCGTGCGCAGGGGAAGAACGGTAAGCTACGCACACGTGTTCGATGCCTAGACCAGGGGAGCTGGAGTGACGCTTGTGGAGGCGGGTTACACAGCTCGTCACCTCTCGGTGCTTGAGGGCCTGGAGGCCGTGCGGAAGCGCCCGGGCATGTATATCGGGTCCACCGACAGCCGTGGTCTCATGCACTGCCTCTGGGAGATCGTGGACAACGGCGTCGACGAGGCGCTGGCCGGCCACTGCGACCGGATCGAGGTCGAGCTCTACGCCGACGGGTCCATCGAGGTCCGTGACAACGGCCGCGGCATCCCCGTGGACATCGAGCCGAAGTCCGGCCTGCCGGGCGTCGAGCTCGTCTATACCAAGCTGCACGCGGGCGGCAAGTTCGGCGGCGGCTCCTACGGCGCCTCCGGCGGCCTGCACGGCGTGGGCGCCTCCGTGGTCAACGCCCTGTCGGCGCGCGTCGACGTCGCGGTCGACCTCGACGGGCTCACCCACGAGGTCAGCTTCCGCCGCGGCGTCACCGGGGTCTTCGACGGCGAGGGGCCGGCGGCCAAGTTCAAGAAGAAGTCCGGCCTGCGCGCCGGTGCCAAGCTCCCCAAGAACGTCACCGGCACCCGGGTGCGCTTCTGGGCCGACCGGCAGATCTTCCTGCCCGACGCCGAGGTCTCGCTCGACGAGATCCACGTGCGCCTGCGGCAGACCGCGTTCCTGGTGCCCGGCCTGACCCTGGCCGTCGTCGACAGCAGGCACGAGGAGCAGGTGGCGGATGAGTTCCGCTTCGAGGGCGGCATCTCCGAGTTCGCCGAGTTCCTGGCCCGCGACGAGCCCGTCTGCGACGTGCTGCGCCTGCAGGGCGTGGGGCACTTCCACGAGACCGTGCCGGTCCTCGACGACCAGGGCCACCTGACGCCCACCGAGGTGCAGCGCGAGCTCAGCGTCGACGTCGCGGTCCGCTGGGGCAAGGGTTACGAGTCCACGGTGCGCTCGTTCGTCAACGTGATCTCCACCCCCAAGGGCGGCACCCACCTGACCGGGTTCGAGCGCGGTCTCGTCCGCACGGTCAACGAGCTGCTGCGGGAGACCCGCCTGCTGAAGAACGGCGACGACCCGGTCACCAAGGACGACATCTCCGAGGGCCTGACCGGCGTGGTCACGGTCATGGTGCCGGAGCCGCAGTTCGAGGGGCAGACCAAGGAGGTGCTCGGCACCTCCGCGGCCACCCGCATCGTCTCCCATGTGGTCTCGCGCGAGCTCAAGGAGCTGTTCACCAACCCGCCGCGCGGCTACAAGCAGCCGCTGCGGGCAGTGCTGGAGAAGGTCGTGGCCGCCGCCAAGGCGCGCATCGCGGCTCGCGAGCACCGCGACAACCAGCGTCGCAAGAGCGCCCTGGAGAACTCCGCGCTCCCGGCCAAGCTGGTCGACTGCCGCAGCGACGACATCGACCGCAGCGAGCTGTTCATCGTCGAGGGTGACTCCGCGCTGGGTACGGCGAAGCTGGCCCGCGACTCGGAGTTCCAGGCGTTGCTGCCGATCCGGGGCAAGATCCTCAACGTCCAGAAGGCGTCCGTGAGCGACATGCTCAAGAACGCCGAGTGCGCCGCGATCATCCAGGTCGTCGGGGCCGGGTCCGGGCGCTCGTTCGACATCGAGGCCGCCCGCTACGGCAAGATCATCCTGATGGCCGACGCCGACGTCGACGGCGCGCACATCCGCACCCTGCTGCTGACCCTGTTCCACCGCTACATGCGGCCGATGCTGGAGGCCGGGCGGGTCTTCGCCGCCGTGCCGCCGCTGCACCGCATCGAGCTGACCAACCCCGGGCGGGGCAAGGACAAGTACATCTACTGCTACTCCGACGCCGAGTTGCACAAGGTGCTGCGTGACCTGGAGCGGCGCGGCAGGCGGTGGAAGGACCCGGTGCAGCGCTACAAGGGCCTGGGTGAGATGGACGCCGACCAGCTCGCCGAGACCACGATGGACCCGCGCCACCGCATCCTGCGGCGGGTCAGGATCGAAGACGCCGAGGGCGCCGACGGGATCTTCAACCTGCTGATGGGGAGCGAGGTCGCGCCGCGGCGGGAGTTCATCGTGAGCAGCGCGGCCGAGGTGGACCGCGACCACATCGACGCCTGACGGGGCCGCCGGGGCTGCCGGGGGCCACGTGATGGTCGCACCCGGCAGGACCTCGGGTGGCAAACGCGAGCGCGTCGTGCTCGCCCAAACGCGAGGGGACACGCTCGCGCAAACGCGAGGGGTTGTGCTCGCGTAAGCGCGAGGTTCGCGTTCGCGTAAGCGCGAGGGGGTTTGTGCTCGCGTAAGCGTGAGGGGGCCGCGCTCGCGGGGTTGTGCGCGTTCTGGCGCGGGCGTTCTTGTGCGGGCTCGTTGCGCGGGCTTTTTGAACGCGGTCCCTGGCCGGGATGCGTGCTTGCCTTCGGCTCGGTCGGCGGGTCAGTCTCGACGTCACGGCGATGTTCCCGGGTCTGTGGAGGGCTGTGGCGTCCGTAGGGGCGCGTGTGTCGTCGGCCCCTTCAATCCCTCGCCAGGACGGAGAGGGCGCCTCTGAGGGCGTTTCAGGGCGCTGCCGGGCAGGTGAGCGGGCGGGTGGGTAGGCCACGTGCCGAGGTTGCGGAGCCAGAGCGAGTGCCGGAGCCGTGGTGATCATGCGGGTGGAGCGCCAGGTGCCGGCCTGTGTGCCGGTCGCTGGTTCCGGGGGAGGGGCGCGGGGGTGCCGCGCGCCCTCGCCCCGAGGTCAGTGTTCTGAGGGCGTCAGTTTGCCGGTGTGCACGTCGTAGATCGCTCCGGCCACCGGCATGCCCTGCGGCAGGAACGGGGACGTCCTGATCCGGGTCAGGTCGTGCTTGAGTGCCTCGGTCTGGTCCGGCACCGTGTGGAAGTCGAGGCTGCGGGTGTCCACGCCGCGTCCGGCGGCGAGCGCGTGCACGTCCGCGTCCGTCGCCTTGGCCATCCCGCAGTCCGTGTGGGGCATGACGAGCACCCGCTCCACCCCGAGCAGGATGACGGCGAGCACGAGCGTGCGCAGGACGTCGTCGGTCACTCGTGCGCCGGCGTTGCGGAGGATCTTGGCGTCGCCGGGGTTCAGGCCGAGCAACCCCAGGGGGTCGATACGGGAGTCCATGCAGGTCACAACGGCGAGCCCGCGGGCTGCCCGGCCCGTGAGGCCGGAGTTGCCGAAGGTCTCGGCGAACTTCGCGTTGGCGGCATAAAGGTCGTCGAACGCACTCATGCCACAAATAATCCCCCATGCCGCAGATCTCATCGCCGCGGGGTGCCGACAGGCTCGAGTTGGCAAACCTCCCACGAAAACCGATCACGATGAGTGATGATGTCGTAGCCGTACGTACGTGAATCAAGAAGGTTTGTCGTGAGTAGGTCAGAATCGCTCGCCGTCTACCTCCGCGCCCAGGCCCGGCGTCGCCTCGATCGTGTGGAGACCAGGGACGACGGCCGCAATGCCAGATGCGCCTTGGCCCTCCTGGACGCCGCCGCCTACGCGGCCGGCCTCCCCGAAGACGATCCGCTGATCCTGATGCTGGATCAGGCGGGGTGCTTCGGCCCTCTGGGGTGCGAGGGGTTCGATCCCGGGGAGGCCGGCACCAAGCTGGTCCGGCACTGGGAGGGTGGTGAGCCGCATGAGCTGCTGCTGGCCCTGCCCGCCGCCATCGCCGCCACCGGGACGTAGCCGGGTCCGGGTTTGACGCTGTCGCGGGCGGGACGCGGCCGGGTCCCGCGGTTGCGGCCGACGATGGGCGGGACGTGTCCGGGGTTGCGGCCGACGCGGGCGGGACGGGGCCGGGCAGGGTGCCGGTCCGGCGCCCGGGTCAGGGTTTGCCGCCGACGCCGACGTACCACCATTCGTCGCCCGCGAGTTCGGTCTCCCATGCCTCCTCCGGTCGCCAGCCGGCCGCGTGCGTCACCCCGGGGCGTACCACGTCGAAGCCGTCGAACAGGCGGGTGACCTGCTCGCGGCTGCGGTGGATCAGGGGTGTGTCCGCCTCGTCGTACACCTCCCGCGCCGCCTTCCCCGCCATGGGGTGGGCGTCGTCGGTGAGGTGGGAGACGGCCAGCGCGCTTCCGGGGGCCAGGCGTTCGCGGAAGGCGGCCACGACGCCCCACGGGTCCTCCCGGTCGGTCAGGTGGTGCAGGACCCCGAGGGCGATCACGCCCACCGGCCGGCTGAAGTCGATCAGCTTGGTGGTCGCGGGGGCGTCCAGGATCGAGGCGGGTTCACGCACGTCGGCGTGCACGATCGTGGTGTTCGAGTCCGTGCCCGCCAGCAGGGCGCGGGCGTGCACGGCCACCATGGGGTCGTGGTCGGCGTAGACGACGCGGGCCTCCGGATGGACCTGCCGGGCGACCTCGTGCACGTTGTTCTGGTTGGGCAGCCCGGTGCCGAGATCGATGAACTGGTCGATGCCGAGCCCGGCGACGTGGCGGACGGCCCTGCCCAGGAAGCGCCGGTTGGCCAGGCAGATCTCACGGCTGGGCCCCAGCGCCATGATCTTCTCCGCTGCCTCGCGGTCGGTTGCGAAATTGTCCTTTCCACCGAGGTAGTAGTCGTACATGCGTGCGGCGTTGGGAATGTGGGGGTTGATGCCTCTCGGTGGGCGCGAGGGGACGGTCATCTAAGCCCTTCAAGATCCACGGAACGGGTTGGAACAGATGGTAACGCTATGGTGACATTTATGTGGATCTTTCCTGCCAAACTCGCCGATGACTGATTGCTCAATCGGGGCCCACGCGTGCCCAGGTCCGGCAGGGCTGTCGTGACGACGGGGGGCTGACGTGGCCCCGGCGGGGGAGCCGGGACCGTGGTGGCGTCAGCTCGCAGGTGGTGGTGAACCGGTGCCGCGGTCGGGGGAGGCGGCGCGGCGAGCGGCGTCAGGCGGGCTCGTTGCCCGGCTTCCACTTGATGCCACAGCCGAGTGACGGGCTCTGTTCGCCGGGCACCGGTCGTTCGTCGAGCAGCGCGTCGATCGCGGCCCGCAGGGACTCGCCGGTCACCGGCACCGCGTTGCCGGGCCTGGAGCCGTCGAACTCGCCCCGGTAGACGAGTTGGAGCTGGGAGTCGTACAGGAAGAAGTCGGGGGTGCACGCGGCCCGGTACGCCTTGGCGACCTCCTGGGTGTCGTCCAGCAGGTACGGGAACGCGAACCCGGCCCGCTTGGCCTGTTCCGCGAGGTGTGTGGGATCGTCGTCAGGGTAATTGACGCTGTCGTTGCTGCAGATGGCGACGATCGACACCCTCGCGCCGTAGTCCGTCGCCAGGGCGCCGAGGCCGGTTTCGATATGCCGCACGTACGGGCAGTGGTTCGAGAGGAAGACCACGAGCGTGGCCGGGGAGCCCTTGAGATCTTGGAGAGAGACGTTGCCGCCGTCGATGGCGGTCAGGTCGAACGCGGGCGCGGGAGTGCCGAGCGGAACCATGAACGAGTTGGCAGCCATGCCAACCATTCTCTCGTGAGAGGAGCCGATCGTGATGGGCGGTATCGCCGAGTTCAGGACCGTCGTACTGGACTGCCCGGATCCCCTGAACCTGGCCGAGTTCTATTCCGGGCTGCTGGGCTGGCCGGTCACCTCGGTCGAGCCCGACTGGGTGGTGATCAGCGACGGCGGGGCGCCCAAGCGGCTGGCCTTCCAGCTCGCGCCCGACTACCAGCCGCCGCTCTGGCCGAGCACCGATCGTCCGCAGCAGTTCCATCTCGACGTCACGGTCACCGACCTGGACGAGGCCGAGCGCCAGGTGATCAAGATCGGTGCTGTCAAGCACGATCACCAGCCCAGTGAGGACGACAGCTTCCGCGTGTTCCTCGACCCGGCGGGCCACCCGTTCTGCCTCTGCCGCGACCTCTGACGGGTTCCGCCGCGCCGCTGCGGCCATGAGCGGCTGAGTGGCGGGGCCGCCCCGGAGGGCGGCCCCGCCGGATTCAGCGGGCGGCCTGGGCCAGCAGGTCCACCGCTCTGGTCAGATCGCCCGCCGCCAGCTCGTGATCGGCCGACGCCTGCAGGTCGGGCCGCTTGCCGGCGGCCTGTGCGACGTCCCTGGCCACCGAGACGACCGCGTCGTCCACCGCGTACGAGTCGCTCTTCGAGCGTTCGAGCAGCGCCGCCGCCGCGCCCACCGCGCCCAGGACCGCCCGCGGGTCGCGGACGGAGCCGTCGGCGTGCCAGTTGCGTTCCGTCAGGACGAGCGTCAGCGTCGCGGACGCCGCCTTCGACAGGCCGTCGCCCCGGGCCAGTTCGTCCCGCGCCGCCGCGAGCCGGTCGCGGGCCCGGTCGGTACGCAGCCCCCACCCGTACGGGAAGAGCGGGTCGTACGAGGCGTCACCCACGTTGATCGGCACCTGGGCCACCGAGCGGAACCAGGTGAACGGCAGCCGCCCGGTGTACGGCACGGCCCCGAACAGCGGATCGGCCACCCCGTCGCCCTCGGTGCCCGGCAGCCACGCCGCCACCACGGCCTCGACGCCCGACAGGTCGCCCAGCAGCAGCGGCCGTCCGGAGACCACCAGGACCACGCACTTCAGCGTCCCGCACACCCTGTGCACGGCCGCCCGGTCGGCGGCCGACAGCTCCAGCGTGCGGCCCGCGCGGCCCACGTCGCCCTGCCCTTCGGCGTAGGGGGTCTCGCCCACCACCACGACGCCCACGTCGTGCCCGGCCAGGTCGGCGGAGGCGTCGCGGGAGTAGGTCACGGAGGCGGCGCGGGAGCGTACGGCCTGGAGGATCGTGGTGCCGGGCGTGATCGGCCCGGACGAGCCCTGCCACGTGATCGTCCAGCCGCCGGCCTGGTTGCCGAGGTCGTCGGCGTTGGAGCCGGCCACGTACACCTTGGCGTCGCGGCGCAGCGGCAGCAGGCCGCCGGCGTTCTTGAGCAGCACCTGCGACTCGGCGGCGGCCTTCCTGGCGACCGCGCGGTGCGCCGCCGAGCCGACGTCGCCGAGCTGGGAGCGGTCGGCGTACGGGCGCTCGAAGAGCCCCAGCCGGAACTTCTGCGTCAGGATCCTGGCCACCGCGTCGTCCACCCGCGCCACCGGCACCCGCCCGGCCTCGACCTCGGCCTTGAGCGTGGTCGTGAACTGCGGGTACGCGTACGGCACCATGATCATGTCGAGCCCGGCGTCGACCGAGGAGCGCACGTCGCTCGCGTAGTCGCCGGGGAGCTGGTCGATGGCCTGCCAGTCGCTGATCACGAAGCCCTCGAAGCCCAGCTCGCCCTTCAGCGTGCCGTTGATCAGCTCGTCGTGGGCGTGCATCTTCAGCGGCCCGTCGCCGAGGTCCACGCTGGAGAAGGACGGCATCACGGTGGCCACGCCGCGCTGCACCGCCTCCTCGAACGGCCCCAGGTGGACGCGCTCCAGCTCCTGCCTGCCGACCTTGGTGACGCCCTGGTCGATGGTGTAGTCGCCGGTCGTCGAGGAGCCGTACGCGGTGCCGCCGTCGCCGACGTAGTGCTTGGCGGTGGCCAGCACCCCGTTGTCCTGGAGCCCGTCGAATCTGGCTGACCAGCGCCGGGTCCTCGCCGAACGACTCGTACGCGCGACGAGCCGCCCGAGGCGCAGGCCCCGGACGGCTCGTCGCTGAACGCCTACTCGTCGGCCGAGGCTTCGCCGTCCGGCGGGACCTCGGGGCCGGCGCCGAGAGCGCCGCCCACCGCGCCGATCGTGTGCGTCAGCCGCAGCCCGGAGCCGTCTCTGCGGCCGAGTTCCTCGGGCAGCGGCACCGGCTTGCCCACCGCCGAGACGGCCTTGGCGGGCGCGGGACCGGCCCAGGCCAGCAACAGTTCGTCCTCGCCCTTCAGGAAACGCTGGGCCCGCACGCCGCCGGTCGCCCGGCCCTTGGCGGGGAACTCCGCGAAGTCGGACATCTTGCCGCCGCCCACCTGCGTGCCGGGCAACGCCGTGGAGGAGCCGGCGACGGTGACCACCCGCGCCGGACGTTCGGGATCGACCACGCCGAACCAGATCACCCTGGCCCCGCCGTCGAGCCGGATGCCGGCCATGCCGCCCGCCGGACGGCCCTGGGGCCGGACGAGCGCGGCGGAGAAGCGCAGGAGCTGCGCGTCGGAGGAGATGAACACCAGGTCGTGGGACTCCGACTCCAGCTCGACCGCGCCCACCACGGTGTCGCCGTCTTTCAGCGTGATCACTTCGAAGTCGTCGCGGGCGGCCGGATAGTCGGGCACCACCCGCTTGACCACGCCCTGCGCGGTGCCCAGCGCCAGGCCGGGGCTCTCGGGATCGAGGGAGCCGAGGCCGACCACCTTCTCGTCGGGCTGCAGGGAGACGTACTCGGACACCGGGTGCCCGCCGGAGAGCGACGGCGGGTTGGCCGAGGGCGGCAGCGTCGGCAGGTCGACGACCTGGACCCGGATCAGCCGGCCCAGCGAGGTGACCACGCCGACCTCGCCGCGTACGGTGGTGCGCACCACGCTGAGCAGCACGTCGTGCGCCGTGCGTTCGCCCTCGCCGGGCAGCGGCACGGCGTCGGGGGTGCGGGCCAGCAGGCCGGTCGAGGACAACATGGCCAGGCACGGGTCGTCGGCCACCTGCAGGTCCACCACCGGCGTACGGGTGACGCCGGGGGCCTCCAGCAGGACGGTGCGGCGCGGCGTGCCGTACTTCTTGGCCACGTCGGCCAGCTCGCCCGAGACCACCTGGCGCAGCTTGGTCTCGGAGGAGAGGATCTCGCTGAGCTTGGCGATCTCGTCGCTCAGCGTCTCCTTCTCGCGGTCGAGCTCCAGCTTGTCGAAGCGGGTCAGCCGGCGCAGCGGCGTCTCGAGGATGTAGGTGGCCTGGATCTCGGTCAGGTCGAAGACGTCCATCAGCCGGGTGCGCGCCTGGGCCGTGTCGTCGGAGGTGCGGATGACCTGGATGACCTCGTCGATGTTGAGCAGCGCGATGACCAGGCCGTCGACGAGGTGCAGCCGCTCCTCGCGCTTGCGGCGCCGGAACTCCGACCTGCGCCGCACGACCTCGAGCCGGTGGTCGACGTAGACCTGGAGCATCTGGCGCAGCCCGAGCGTGCGGGGCTCGCCCTCCACCAGGGCGACGTTGTTGATGCCGAAGGTCTCCTCCATCGGCGTCAGCCGGTAGAGCTCCTCCAGCACGGCCTCGGGGATGAAGCCGTTCTTGATCTCGATGACCAGTTGCAGGCCCTTGTGCCGGTCGGTGAGGTCTTTCAGGTCGGCGATGCCCTGGAGCTTCTTGCTGGTCACCAGCTCCTTGATCTTGGTGACGACGCGCTCGGGGCCGACGTTGTAGGGCAGTTCGGTGACGATGATGCCCTTGCGCCGCGGGGTGATCTGCTCGACCGCGCACCTGGCCCGCATGCGGAAGGTGCCCCGCCCCGTCTCGTACGCGTCGCGCACGCCCTGCAGCCCGATGATCGAGCCGCCGGTCGGCAGGTCGGGCCCCGGCACGTAGCGCATCAGCTCGTCGAGCGTCGCGTCGGGCTTCTTGATCAGGTGACGGGCGGCGGCGACGACCTCGACGAGGTTGTGCGGCGCCATGTTGGTGGCCATGCCGACCGCGATGCCGCTGGTGCCGTTGACCAGCAGGTTGGGGAAGGCCGACGGCATGACCGTGGGCTCGGTCTCCTGGCCGTCGTAGTTGGGCTTGAAGTCGACGGTGTCCTCGTCGAGCGACTCGACCATGAGCATGGCCGCCGGGGCCAGCCTGGCCTCGGTGTAGCGCATGGCGGCCGGCATGTCGTCGGGCGAGCCGAAGTTGCCGTGGCCGTCGACCAGCGGCAGCCGCATCGAGAACGGCTGCGCCAGGCGGACCAGCGCGTCGTAGATTGCGCTGTCGCCATGGGGATGGAGCTTGCCCATGACGTCGCCGACGACGCGCGAGGACTTGACGTGGCCGCGGTCGGGCCGCAGGCCCATCTCGCTCATCGAGTACAGGATGCGCCGCTGCACGGGCTTGAGGCCGTCGCGCGCGTCGGGCAGGGCGCGCTGATAGATCACTGAGTACGCGTATTCGAGGTAGCTCGCGCGCATCTCGGCGGAGACGTCGATGTCGACGATCCGCTCCTCGAAATCCTCAGGCGGGGGTGCAGTCGTGCGTCGGGCCATCTTGTGCTGCGCGGCTGCCTCGGCCGTCGCGCCGAGGGGAAGCGCATCCTCCTTCTGTTCTCGTGCAGTAACCGTAGCCGTCAGCCCGCTGGAGCAGCGTCGGATCGGCGTGCGAGGCGTCGACGTAACCGGCCCCCGTCGCGGGGATCTGACGTGTGTGCCCCTGGAGATGATGACATGAGCGGGCTCTCACATGGCATATCCAGGGCGATGCTCACGCCTCGGTAACGATCTTCGCCTGTCAGAGCATACGGTCCGCGTCCGGGTCGGTGGTGCGATGGAGAACGCCGTCGCGGGCATGCTACTCGATTTATCGCAGATGTGTTCGATCGCAGCGCCGCCCGCCTTGGCCTTGACCAAGCAATTGCTTGGTCGTACGTTCTGAGCAAGGGCTCCCACCTGTCCATCGGAGGCGTCATGATCGAGTTCCATCCCGTGACCAAGCACATCGGCGCCGAGGTCACCGGAGTCGATCTGCGCAAGCCGCTCTCGCCGGAGGAGGTCGCGACCCTGCGGGCGGGCTGGCTCAAGCACCTCGTGCTGTTCTTCCGCGACCAGCACATCGAGGACGAGCAGCACCTGCAGTTCGCCCTGAACTTCGGCTCGCTCAACCACCCCGCCTTCAAGAAGGACGCCACCAGCCCCATCCACGTCCTCGACCAGACCTCGCCGAAAGGGGAGGGCGGTGACGAATGGCACAGCGACAACACCTTCGAGCCGACGCCGCCCATGGGCTCGCTGCTGCGCTGCGTGCAACTGCCCGGCGTCGGCGGCGACACCTGCTGGGCCAACACGTGCCTGGCCTACGAGACGCTGTCCAAGCCGATCCAGCGGTTGTGCGACGAGCTGACGGCCGTCCACGACATCACGATGTCGATGAAGAAGGCGATCTCGAAGGGGCACCCGTTCGACCTGGCCGAGATCCAGGCGAAGTGGCCGCCGATGGAGCGGCCGGTGGTACGCGTGCACGCGGAGACCGGGCGCAAGGCGCTGTTCGTCAACCGGGCCTCCACCACCCGGCTGGTGGGGCTGAGCGACAGGGAGAACGAGGCGCTGCTGCCGTACCTGATCGACCACATCCGCTCGCCCGAGTTCCAGCTCCGGCTGCGCTGGCGGCCCGGCACGCTGGCCTTCTGGGACAACCGTCCCACCCAGCACTACGCGGTCGCCGACTACACCGAACGCCGCCGGATGCACCGCGTCACGATCAACGCCTTCCCCGAGCACGCGGACCGGTAGACGGCCGGGATCACCGGGCCGGTGGACGTCAGTGTCGTGACGACGGCCGGGTTGAGGATGTGAAGAGGCGGGCGGGCTGGTAACAAGGAGGGCATGATTGATGCCCCCGATGCCGCGATGCTGCGGGAAGAGGCCGAAGAGCGCCTTCAGGCGCTGGCGGGCGAGCACGCCCGGCTCCGAGACGACCAGTGGGCCGCCATCGAGGCGCTGGTGGTCCACCGGCGCAGGGTGCTCGTCGTGCAGCGGACCGGATGGGGCAAGTCGGCCGTCTACTTCATCGCCACCGCGCTGCTGCGCGAACTCGGCGAGGGCCCCACCGTCATCGTCTCCCCGCTGCTCGCGCTCATGCGCAACCAGATCGCCGCCGCCGAACGCGCCGGGATCAGGGCCGTCACGATCAACTCCGCCAACCCCGAGGCGTGGGAGGAGATCTACGGCCAGGTCGCCGACGGCATGGTGGACGTGCTGCTGGTCAGCCCCGAACGGCTGAACAACCCCGACTTCCGTGACAACGTCCTGCCCGAACTGGCCGACAGCGCCGGGCTCGTGGTGGTGGACGAGGCCCACTGCATCTCCGACTGGGGCCACGACTTCCGGCCCGACTACCGCCGGCTGTCCACGCTCTTCACCGACCTGCCGCCGGGCATCCCCGTGCTGGCCACCACCGCCACCGCCAACGCGCGCGTCACCCGCGACGTGGCCGAGCAGATGAGGCTGCCGGCCGAACTGCGGCCCGACGGCGAGGACACACTCGTCCTGCGCGGGCCGCTGGAGCGCGAGAGCCTGCACCTGGGCGTCGTCCGCCTGCCCTCCGCCGAGCAGCGCCTGGCCTGGCTCGCCCAGACCCTGCGCGAACTGCCCGGCTCCGGCATCGTCTACACCCTCACCGTCGCCGCCGCCCACGAGATCGCCGGCTACCTGCGCGAGCAGGGGCTGGAGGTGGCCGCGTACTCCGGGCAGACCGAGCCGGCCGAGCGGCTGGCCGCCGAGGAGGCCCTGCTCACCAACCAGATCAAGGCGCTGGTGGCCACGAGCGCGCTCGGCATGGGGTTCGACAAACCCGACCTGGGCTTCGTGGTGCACGTCGGCGCGCCGCAGTCGCCCGTCGCCTACTACCAGCAGGTCGGACGGGCCGGGCGCGGCGTCGAACGGGCCGAGGTCATCCTGCTGCCCGGCACCGAAGACCGCGACATCTGGGCCTACTTCGCCTCGCTGGCCTTCCCGCCCGAGCCCGTCGTCCGCACCACGCTGCGGACGCTGGAGGAGCGGGGCCTCATGTCCACGCCCGCGCTGGAGACCGCCGTCGATCTCAGCCGCAGCCGCCTGGAGATGATGCTCAAGGTCCTCGACGTGGACGGCGCGGTCCGCCGGGTCAAGGGCGGCTGGGAGTCCACCGGGGAGCCCTGGGCGTACGACACCGAGCGTTACGAGCGCATTGCCGCCGAGCGCCGGGCCGAGCAGGAGGCCATGCTCTCCTACCTGACCACGACCGAGTGCCGCGAGCAGTACCTGCGCGGACACCTCGACGACGACACCGCCACCCCGTGCGGGCGCTGCGACAACTGCACCGGGCGGCACCGCTCGCCGGAGATCGGCGCGCAGGCCGTCGAGGGCGCCCGCGAGCGGCTGAGCAGGCCCGGCGTCGAGATCGACGCCCGCAGGCAGTGGCCGACGGGCCTGTCCGACCTGTCGGGCCGGATCAAGCCCGACCTGGGCGCCGACCCCGGCAAGGCGCTCGGGCGGCTGACCGACATCGGGTGGGGCAACCGGCTGCGCGAGCTGTTCGCCGGGGACGACCAGCCGGTGCCCGACGACATGTTCGCGGCCGTGATCAAGGTGCTGGCCGCCTGGGACTGGCGCGAGCGGCCGGTCGCCGTGGTGAACGTGCCGTCCGCGTCGCGGCCCAAGCTGGTGCGCGGGTTCGCCGAGCGGCTGTCGCAGGTCGGGCGGCTGACCTACCTGGGGGAGCTGGGCTACCGCGCGGGCACGCCGGGCAAGCAGTTCAACAGCGCCAAGCGGGTGCAGGCGATCAGGGGCACGCTGGCCATGCCCAAGGAACTGGGCATCGCGATCGCCCAGTGCGGCGGGCCCGTGCTGCTCGTGGACGACCGCGTCGACACCGGGTGGACGATGACGCTCGCCGCCGCCCAGGTACGCCACGCGGGCGCCCCGGCGGTGCTGCCGCTGGCCCTGGCCGTCACGAGCTGACGGCGTCCACGCGCGGCGTCGCCCGGCCGTCACGAGGCGGCCGGGCGGACGCCCACGCGCACCAGGTCGTAGTCGGCCAACGCCGGGCTGACGTGCAGGTCGGTCGCGCCGGCGCCGCGCAGCAGCAGCGTGCGGCGCCACGTCACCGGCACCAGCACCGCCTCCTCGGCCACCCGCTTCTCCACCTGCGCCCACAGCCCGGCCCTGGCCCCCGCGTCGAGCTCCGCGGACGCCCGGTCCAGGAGCTCGTCCACGGCCGGCAGCCGCACGGAGACGTTGACGGAGGCGGCCGTCTCCATGATCTGCCTGCTGTCCACCAGGTCGGCCAGGAACGAGTAGGCGTCCGGCCAGTCGGGGGCCCACGCCTTGGCGACCAGCCCGATGCCCTCCTTCTTCAGGTACGACGGGACGCCTCCGTACGAGCTGTGGAACTTGGCGACCGGCGCGTGCTCCAGCGCGACCTCGACGCCGACCTCGCGCAGGCTCGCCCGCACCACCTCCGCCGCCTCCTTCTCGCCGGGCAACTCGCGGTAGATGTAGGTGGTGCGGAACCCGTCCGGCCTGCCGCACCGCGCCAGGGACTCCCGGGCGGCGGCCGGGTCGCCGCGCGCCGACAGGAGGGGGTCGCGGTAGCGCTCGCCGGGCACGTCCGGCGGCACCAGCGACGTCGGCACCTGCTCCGGCACCGCGCGCGAGGCCGCGGACACGGCCTCCAGGTCGAGCGCCTGCACGACCGCGCGGCGGCAGTCGATGTTGTCCAGCGGCGGCACCTGCGGGTTGAGCGCCAGCGTGCGCACGGTCGTCACGGGGGCGTCCGCGCGTGCTTTGAGCACCGGGTCGGCGAGGATCCGCGCGTACCCGGAGTCCGGCAGGTACCCGGCCACCTCGGCGCCGGAGGTCTCGATCAGGCGGGCCGCCTCTTCGGAGGTCTTGCCGAAGGTGAACTCGAAACGGTCGGGGAGCGCGGTGCGGTGGGGATCGGTGGCCGGGGACCAGTGGGGGTTGCGGACCAGCGTGACGCGATCCTCCGCGGTGCTCTCGATCCGGTACGGCCCCGAGGCGACGACGGCCGACCTGTACTCCGCGCGGGTGTCCTTCGTCTCCGGCACCGGGATCGTCTCGGGCAACTGGACCACGTGGTCGAACGTGGCGAACGGCTTGCGCAGGCGGAAGACGATCGTCCGGTCGTCGGGGGTCTCGATCGCCCGGCCGCCGTCCGCGGCCGGGGAGCGGTAGGGGCCCTGGTAACCGGAGGGGAGGTCGAGCAGCAGGTCGAACAGGTTCGTGCCCTGGACGAAGCCGGCGTCCATGCTGCGTAACACCGCGTACCTGACGTCCTTCGCGGTGATCGGCGTACCGTCCTGGAATTTCACGCCCTGCCGGAGCCGGTAGGTCCAGGTCCGGCCGTTGTCGCCGACCTGGCCGAGGCCCTCCGCCAGGTCCGGCACGATCTGCGCGCCCCCTGGGGCGGGCCTGAACATCGTCAGCGAGCGGCCGTACAGGCGGACCATGTTCCGCGAGGACGTCGTGAACATGTCGGCCGGATCGGTGGACTCCAGCAGGGACGCCGAGGCCACCCGCAGCGTGCCGCCCCTCTTGCCGGACGGCCGTACCACGGAGGTGAGGGCGCTGCCGTAACCGGCGGGG
>NZ_SSXE01000003.1 GCF_021699195.1 Nonomuraea sp. MG754425
CAGGTTCACGAACATCGCGTTCACGTTCGACCGCAACCGCGCTTCCTCACCCGCCAACCGCACCGCCTCACGGTGCACCTCGTCGAACGCCCGCGCCACCTCACCGATCTCGTCGTGGGTGTCGACGCCGATCGGCTGGACGGGGCCGACCGTGCCCTCACCGCTCTCGCGGAGCTGCTGGACGGTCTCGGGCAGGCGCTGCCCGGCGATGTCGAGCGCCTCGCGGCGCAGCCGGCGCAGCGGCCGGATGAGCGAGCGGGCGATGAGCGAGATGATCGCGGTCACGACGACGAGCAGGAGCAGGATGAGCCCGCCGGAGATCATCGCCGAGCGGTTGGCGCCCTCCTCCAGGGCCCTGGCGCGCAGGATGACGGAGGCGGACAGCTCCTTCTCCACACTCCGCAGGGCGTCGATCTTGCCGGTGCTGACCTCGAACCAGGTCGCGACGTCCCGGTCGGGCTGCACGCCGATGCTCAGCTCCTTGCCCTCGGCCGACTGGGCCATGGCGCGCAGCCTGAACAGGTCGGTCTGGTCGACGTCGCGGCCGACCACGGTGTTGCGGTAGAGCTCAAGCTGTTCGAGGTCGGCCAGGACGCCGAACAGCGTCTCCTCGCTCTGCTCGCGCGACTTGGCGTCGGTGAGGGCGTCGAGTTCGCCGCTGTCGAAGCCCTTCTTGTCCAGCGCGCTGGCCAGGATGCCGCGCTGCTTGGATGCCTGTTCCTTGGCCCGTGCGATGGCGGCCATGGCGCTGGCGGCGTCGGCGACCTGGTCGTCCACCGCGACCTGGCCGACCTGGTCGTGGAACTGCAGCAGCCGCGCGATGATCTGCGAGTACTTCTGGATCATCGGCAGGGGCTGGATCTTGCCGTTGACGGCCGTCTCGCGCAGCGTCGGGATCTCCTCCAGCCGGCGCAGCACGGGCCGTACGGCCTCGGCGTGCGTCTCGCCGAGCGCGACCGCGCGCCGCTTGGCCTCCTCGATGAGCCCGTCGACCCCGCTGTAGGTGGTGCGGAGCTGGGCCTCGCGGGTCTCCGGCCGCCCTTGGGCGATGTAGAGGGCGGTCTCGTCACGTTCGAAGGACAGTTCCTGGGTGACGGCGCCGATCTGCTCGCTGAGCTCGGCCACCTCTCTGAGGGTCTGGTACGTGTTGGCGTCACTGAGTGAGGTGACGACGTTCAGCCCGCCCAGGCCCACGGCGACGGCCGTCGGAACGACGATCAGCGCTATCAGGCGCGACCGCACGTGCCAGTTGCCCAATCCGAACCTCTTGGAGGGGGGATCGGACAGCCGTCGCTTCTGATGGCCGTGCGGCTCGCGGTCAGCGGAAGCTTCAGCGCTCTGCGTTCTCACTTGCCTTCGCAACCTCTCGCCCTGAGGGAAATTCTCGGTGACGTGCGGAGTTTCACGTGCGGCAATTTTGTCCATCGAATAAGCGCCATTTGAGCACATGGGTCGACCACCGCCAACCACCACTAGTGCCCCGATGAGGTGTTTATACCTAGATGTCCAGAAAATGCGGCAGAATCGGTAGATGGCCTTCTACCTGGCAAGACGAGGCAATGGGCGACCGTTCCGCGAGCCCCGTCCTGACTCACAGAAAAGATCGAATGAACGCCACACGAGTAACCTATGTTCCCGCAAACACCTCCTTTCCCAAATCGGACAAATCTCAACTTGCTTGCAGTCTTCAAATTTTCACGATAGAGCGGCAACCGGACATTGCAACTGCAAGTGTTATCTTTCCCGATAATGGACACCCAATTGGTGCTACGGTCGATCTCTGTTGTGCGTCAGGCACACAGCCCCCGGGAGCAGAAGCCACCCGGTTCCCCCCTGGCTCCACCCGAAGGGAGTCCCTGACATGAGGGTTGGCCGTTCCGCCAGAGCCGCCATCATCGGGTTCGCTTTGACACTCGGCACCGTGGCGTGCAGCGCGGGCACCGCAACGACAGCCAGTGCGCCACCGTCCGCCTCCGCCGGCGGCCTGGAGAAGACGAAGATCAAGATCGCCACCCTGCCCGCCATCGACAGCGCGGCCATCTATGTGGCGATCGACCAGGGTTTGTTCGAGAAGGAGGGCCTCGACGTCACGCCCGAGGTCGTCCAGGCCGCCCCTGAGGCCATTCCCATGCTCGTCAAGGGCGAGATCGACGCGATGTTCGGCAACTACGTGTCGATGTTCGCCGCCCATGACAAGCAGGCGCTGAAGCTACGCATCCTGGCCGAGGGCTCTCGCGCGGCCCCCGACTCGCTCAGCATCATGGCCCTGCCCAATTCCCCCATCAAGACGCCCAAGGACCTGGAGGGCAAGACGATCAACGTGAACGTCCTGCACAACTTCCAGGAGCTGGCGCTCACCCAGGTTCTCAAGGCCAACAACGTCGATCCGGCCACCATCAAATACGTGCAGGTGACCTTCCAGAACATCATGCCCTCGTGGAAGGGCGGCCAGATCGACGCCGCCTACCTGGGCGAGCCCATGGTCACCGCCGCCACCGCCACCATGGGAGCCCGCAAGATCCTCGACCCCGCCTCCGGCCCCGCCGCCGAGTTCCCCATCTCGGGCTACGTCAGCACCCAGGAGTGGTACGACAAGAACCCGCGGACGGCGGCCGCCTTCCAGCGCGCCATCCACAACGCGGCCAAGCTCATGGAGAACAACCGTGAGGTGGTGGCCAAGGTGCTGCCCACCTTCACGCAGATCGACGCCGCCACCGCGGCGACCGTGACCTTCCCCTTCTTCTCCAGCAGTGACAACTCGGTCCGCCTCCAGCGGGTGGCCGACTGGATGTGGGAAGCCAAGTGGCTGACCAAGCAGATCGACGTCAAGTCACTCATGTCGCCCACCGCGTCCGGGTGAGCAGTCAGACGCTGCCCCGCGTCCGCCCGGCGTCCTCCGCGACCCGCTGGTACCGCCGGGCGGCCGGGGCTCTCGCCTTCGCCGCCCTGATCGAACTGCTCAGCAGGACCGGCCTGGCCGACCCCGAGTTCCTGCCCCCCGCCTCCGAGATCGTCGGCCGCGCCGTGCTGCTGCTGCTCGACCCGGCCTTCCGCGGGCACGCCCTGACCAGCCTGCTCGCCTGGGCGATCGGGCTGTCCATCGCGGCCCTGCTCGCCGTACCGCTCGGCCTGCTGCTCGGCAGCGTGCCGGTCGTCGACGCGGCCATGCGCTCGGTCGTGGAGTTCCTGCGGCCGATCCCCTCCGTCGCGCTCATCCCGCTGGTCGCCCTGGTGATCGGCACCGGCCTGCAACACCGCGTGGCGCTGGTCGTCTACGCCTCCCTGTGGCCCCTGCTCTACAACACGATGTACGGCCTGCGCGGCGTGGACCCCCTGGCCAAGGAGTCCCTGCGCGCCTACGGCTTCGGCCCCCTGGCGGTGCTGCTGCGCGTCTCGCTGCCGGCGTCGGCGCCCTTCATCGCCACCGGCCTGCGCCTGGCCGCCGGGGTGGCCCTCATCCTGACCGTCAGCACCGAGATCGTGGCCGGCCGCGGCGAGGGCATCGGCGTGTTCGTCTTCTTCGCCGGCATCGCCGTGCCCGCGCGCATGACCGACATCCTGGCCGGCGTCTTCTGGGTGGGACTGTTCGGCGTGGCCGTGAACGCGCTGCTGGTGGCCGCCGAACGACGGGCGTTCCGCTGGCACCACGCCCAGTGGGGGGAGCGGCCATGAGGAGGCGAGGAATGCGCACCACCGTCTTCCGCGCGCTGGTGCTGGTCGTGCTGCTCCTGCTCTGGGAGATCGCCACCCGGCTGGCGGGCAACACCTTCTTCCCCCCGCCCAGCGTGATCGTGACCCGGATGCACGCGATGTGGTTCTCGGGGCCGCCCGGCACGTTCTTCCTCACCGACCTGGCCATCGGGAACATCCTGCCGAGCCTGGGCCGGATGGCGCTCGGCTTCGCCGGGGGCGCGCTGGCCGGGGTGCTGCTCGGGCTGGCCGTGGGATTGTCGGCGCGGGCGTACGACTATCTCGACGGCGTGCTGCAGTTCCTGCGCGCGATCCCGCCGCCCGCGCTGGTGACCGTCTTCCTCGTGGTGTTCGGGTTCGGGCTGCGCATGCAACTGGCGTTCATCGTGTTCAGCATCGTGTGGCCGGTGCTGCTCAACACCGCCGACGGGGCCCGCTCGGTGGAGCCGCTGCACCTGGAGACCTGCCAGGCGTTCCGGCTGTCGCGGGCCGAGCGGCTGCTGCGGGTGGTCCTGCCCTCGGCGCTGCCCAAGATGTTCGCCGGGCTGCGGCTGGCTCTGTCGTTGTCCCTGATCGTGATGGTCTTCTCCGAGTTGCTGCCCGGCACCACGAACGGCATCGGCTTCCAGCTCACCGACGCCTACGCCACCTTCGACCTGCCCGCCATGTGGGCCGGGATCGTGCTCCTCGGCGTGCTGGGCTACCTGCTCAACGAGGTGTTCCTGATCGTCGAGCGGCGCGTGCTCGGCTGGCACCACGCCGCCCAGCGGCTGGTCGATTAGAGTCGGCCGCGGGGACGGCATCGCGTCTTGGGGGGCACCGTGAGAACGATGATCGTGGGTGGTGGCATCGGAGGGCTCAGCACGGCGTTGAGCCTGCGTGCCGCGGGGCTGGAGTGCGTGGTCGTGGAGGCGGCCCGTACGCTGCGGCCCCTCGGGGTGGGCATCAACCTGCAGCCGCACGCCGTACGCGAGCTGACCGAGCTCGGGCTCGGGCCGGTGCTGGCGGAGCTGG
Organism: Nonomuraea sp. MG754425; assembly: GCF_021699195.1. Taxonomy (GTDB): domain Bacteria; phylum Actinomycetota; class Actinomycetes; order Streptosporangiales; family Streptosporangiaceae; genus Nonomuraea. Next base: position 4,705 of record NZ_SSXE01000003.1, read on the forward strand.
GCGTGGAGACGAGCTTCATGTCGTTCGCCGACCGGCACGGCAACCTGATCATGGACCTGCCGCGCGGGCGGTCGGCCGGCTACCGCTGGCCGCAGTACAGCGTGCACCGGGGCGAACTGCAGATGGCGCTGCTGGCCGCGGTCGAGGAGCGCGTCGGGCCGGTGCGCACCGGCGTCCGGTTCGAGGACTTCGAGCAGGACGGCGACGAGGTGCTCGTCACCCTCCGGCAGGACGGGCGGGTGCTGCGGGAGCGGGTGGACGTGCTCGTCGGGGCCGACGGGGTGCAGTCCGCGGTGCGGGCCCGGTTGTGGCCGTCCGGCGATCCGCTGCGGTGGGACGGGATCCGGATGTGGCGCGGGGTCGCCGAGGCCGACCGGGTGCTCGACGGGGCCACGGTGCTGGTCGGCGGCTCGAACACCGCCGCCAAATTCGTGACTTATCACATCTCGGCCCGCAATCCGCGGCTGCTCAACTGGGTCGCGGAGGTGAAGGTGGCCGAGCCCGGGATCGTCGCCGAGGCCGACTGGTCACGTGTGGGCCGCTTCGCCGACGTGCACCGCCATTTCGCGTCATGGAAGTACCTTCCGGTGAACATCACGGAATTACTGGCCGCCACGGATCGCATACTCGAATATCCGATGGTGGACCGCGACCCCCTCCCCCGGTGGGGCCGGGGCCGGGTGACCCTGCTCGGCGACGCCGCCCACCCCATGTACCCGATCGGCTCGAACGGCGGCTCCCAGGCCGTGCTCGACGCCCGGTTCCTGGCCCGCTGCCTGGCGACGCACGCCGACCCGGGCACGGCGCTGACGGCGTACGAGGAGGGGCGGCGACCGCCCACGTCGGAGCTGGTGCTGGCGCACCGGTCGCTGCCCATCGAGAAGACGATCGCGCTGGTGAGCGAGCGCGCCCCCGGCGGGTTCACGAGCATCGCCGACGTGCTCACCCCGGAGGAGCTGACCGCCATGCAGGCCGCCCAGCGCGGATTGTCCGACAGCGACGTCCGGGCGCTGAACGAAAGGCCGTCATGGAGTGTTTGACCGTGCGCCTTACCTGGCAGGCACGATTGTGCGAGAGTAAGATCGCGGCAGATTAAGGTTACCTGACCGACATGTCCAGCTTTTTACCGCTCCGCCAGAGTCGTTTCCGGCTCCGGAAGAGTCGCCGCGCTGTCCGCGGTCTCGCCCCCTAGGATTTCCATTGCTCGAGATAGACAACCTCTCCCATGTGTACGGCGGCGGCACCCCCAACGAGCACCACGCCATCGACGGACTCAACCTGAGCGTCGCCGAGGGCGAACTGCTCTGCATCGTGGGCCCCTCGGGCTGCGGGAAGTCGACGCTGCTGCGCTCCATCGCCGGGCTCATCCAGCCGACGGGCGGCCAGGTCAAGGTCGAGGGCGAGGTCGTCAGGCAGACGCCCGACAACCTCGCCGTGGTCTTCCAGGACTACAGCCGCTCCCTGTTCCCGTGGATGTCGGTCGCCGACAACGTGGCGCTGCCGCTGCGGCGTAAGAACATGGACAAGAAGCAGCGCCGCGAGGCCGCGGCCGAGGCGCTGGAGTCGGTGGGCCTGGAGAACGCCGGGCGCAAGTACCCGTTCCAGCTCTCCGGCGGTATGCAGCAGCGGGTCGCGATCGCGCGGGCGCTGGCCTACCGGCCGACGCTGATGCTCATGGACGAGCCGTTCGGCTCGGTGGACGCCCAGACCAGGGAGGACCTCGAGGACCTCGTGCTCCAGGTCCGCGGCCACCACCAGATGACGATCGTGCTCATCACGCACGACATCGACGAGAGCGTCTACGTCGGCGACCGCGTGGTGGTGCTGTCCAAGGCGCCCGCGAACGTGGTGGGCGACCTGAAGGTGGACCTGCCCGCGCCGCGCGACCAGATCACCACCCGCGAGCACTCCGACTTCGTGCACCTGCGTGCCGAGGTCGGCCGGCTCGTCCGCGGCCACGCCACCGTCTGAGCGCCGCGCGGAACCGGGTCCGGTACCGCGCGTCGGTGAGTCTCGGCGGCCGGACGACGGTCTGGTCGTGGGACGCCGGTGCGCGCTGCCCAGGCACGACGGCACCGCGTCGTACCCCGCCAGGGCCTGCCGCCACTCGCCGAGTTGTTCGACGCCGCCGAGAGCGCCTGCCGCGAGGGGGCGTCGAGGGCCGTTTCGCAGGCCCGTGATGAGAGGGTGCCGCCTGGGCCGGTCGGCGGGCGGCACCCGTGAGGAACGCCTTTAGACCGGGGTGTGCATGTGCCGGGTCAGGGCGTGCTCCACCAAAGTGATGAGGGTGGATTTAACCGATTCGCGCTGACGGGCGTCCAGCCGCACGATCGGGATGTGGCCGCCGATCGACAGCGCTTCCCTGAGCTCGTCCTCGGCGTGCGCGAACTGGCCGTCCCAGCCGTTGATGCCGATGACGAAGGGCAGTTTCGCCTCTTCGAAGTAGTCGATGGCGGGGAAGCTGTCCGCCAGGCGGCGGGTGTCGACCAGGACGACCGCGCCGATGGCGCCGCGTACCAGGTCGTCCCACATGAACCAGAAGCGGTGTTGTCCGGGGGTGCCGAACAGGTAGAGGATCAGATCCCGATCGAGGGAGACCCGGCCGAAGTCCATCGCCACGGTCGTGGTCGTCTTGTTCGGCGTGAGCGAGACGTCGTCGACGTGCGCCGAGGCGTCCGTCATGACCGCTTCCGTGGTGAGCGGCAGGATCTCCGAGACCGCACCCACGAACGTCGTCTTGCCCACGCCGAAGCCCCCAGCCACGACGATCTTCGTCGAGGTTAGGCCGGGGCTAGAGCCTGCGAAGTCCACTGAGAACCCTTTCGAGCAAGTTGAGGTCCGGCTTTCCCGCGTCCAGCGCTGGCTGGTGCACGCGGATCAGGCCCTCCGACGCCATGTCGGCGATCAGCACCCGGACCACACCCAGAGGCTGGCGTAAGAGGGCGGAGATCTCGGCAACCGACCGGACGTTCCGGGTCAGGTTAATGATCGCCTGATACTCCGGACTTAGTAGGGAAATGTCTTGGTATTCCGACGTCACGGAGGACACGAGTGCCTCCATGGCGAACTTCATCCGCGGAGCGGTGCGCCCTCCGGTGACGGCATAGGGCCGTACCAAGGAGCTCTGCTTCTGCGGACGGGGAGCCGCCGGATGCGGCGGAGTGCTATCACCAGCCCAACCCTGCTGACCTGACACCATGTTCTCCTGTCACCGCCCTGCTAGCGGGGGCGGGCCGCTTGCAACTCAGCGCGTACGGCCGGAGTCAGTACCTGACCCGCCCGCTCGACCAGCAAGGTCATCTGGTACGCGACCAGACCCATGTCACAGTCGGGAGCGGCCAGAACCGCCAAGCAGGATCCATCACTGATCGACATGATCATCAAGAGCCCACGCTGCATTTCGATCACGGTCTGCGTCACCATACCGCCTTCGAAGACCCGTGCGGCACCCTGGGTCAGGCTGATCACGCCCGAGGCGACCGCGGCGAGCTGGTCGGCCCGGTCCTTGGGAAATCCCTCGGAGAAGGCCAGCGGCAACCCGTCAGACGACACCACGACCGTGTGGGCGACGCCCGGCACGTTGTTCACGAAGTCCGTGATCAACCAACTGATGCCGCGCGCACCCTGGCTCATTTCTCTCATTTGTCCTCCTCATTCTCTTGCCCGCGGGTGAACGCCCGGCCTTGCCGAACACCCTGCTGGAAGCTGGAGAGCCGGCTGCGCAACCGCTCGGGCGAGATCTGCGGCGCCGGTGACGAGGCCTGGGGCTCGGCGAGGCTGGCCGTACCGGGCACCAGGTTGGCCTTGGGGACCCGCCGGGGCAGGCCGGACGGCGTCGTCCCGGACTGCTGGGGCTGGGCGGCCGCCTGCGCGGCCTGGAAGCCGGAGTCGGCGGGCGACGACCAGGCCGGGCCGGTGTACGACTGGCCGGGCTTGCGCTGCGGCAGCCCGGACGCCGTGCTCTGGTGCTCCGGCGGCCCGGACAGCGGGGCGGCGGGAGGCATCGCGCCCGGCGGCGGGTCGGCGGGCACAGCCGGGTGCACGGCGGTGATCTCCGGCTCGGCCTCGTACTCGTGACGCCCGGCATCGGGGTCGGGCCGCCGGAACCAGTCGGACCCGACCGACGAGAAGATCGGCAGGAACTCGTCGCCCTGCTCCTCCATCGGCGAGTTGCGCACGACGGGGAGCGGCCCGGTCATGTCCTGGGAGGTGTAGTCGCCGGGACCGAACGGGTTGTAGCCGGAGCGGCCGTTCTGCTCGAACTGGTCGGCGGGCTTGGGCTCCTCGGCGAACGGCGAGTTGTAGCTCTCGCCGAACTGCGGGCGCACCCGGTCCTCGGACTCGAACAACGACCTGCGCGGCAGCGGGTCCGCGAACGACGACCAGCGCGACTCGTCCTGCTGCTGCGGCGGCGTCTGCGGCTGCGGCGGGGGTGGCTCGGTCGCGAAGGACGGCCAGCGCGGCTCGCCGTCCTGCATGGGCGGTGGCTGCTCGGCGAACGACGGCCACCTGCTGTCCCCGAAGGAGGAGGACTCGGGGGCGGCGGCGGAGTCGTCGGAGAACGACGGCCAGCGCTGCTCGCCGAGGGCGGAGGGCTGCTGCGGCACGGCGGGCGAGTCGTCGGAGAAGGACGGCCAACGGGGCTCGTCGGCCTGCGGCTGCTCGCCGAAGCCGGTCGGCTGCCGATCGCCGTAGGCGGGCTGCTGCTCACCGAAGCCCGGCTGCCCGGTGGCCGCGGGCGGCTCGCCGAAGGTGTCGCCGAACACCGACGGCTGGTCGCCGAAGGAGGACGGCTGCGGGTCGGGGGCGGCGGCCGGCTGCTCGCCGAACGGAGGCCAGTTCCCGCTGCCCGGCGCCGGCAGCGAGCCGGGCCACTGGGTGTCCGCGGGGCCGGGGAGGTCGTCGAAGGAGGGGTGCGAGCCGTTGCGCGACGGCTGCTGGAACATGCTCGGGTCGAACGAGGTGAACGCCTCGTACTGCCCGCCCTGCTGCGGCAGGCCCTGGCCGTTGCTGATGAGCATGTCGGGCATGAACACCAGGGCGCTCAGGCCGCCGGTCTCCCGCATGCTGAGCTGGACGCGGACGCCGTGGCGCAGGGCCAGGCGGCCGACCACGAACAGGCCCATGCGCCGCGAGACGGACACGTCCACGACGGGCGGGTTGGCCAGGCGCCAGTTGGCCTCGCCCAGCTCCTCCTGGCTCATGCCGATGCCCTGGTCGTTGATCGTCACCATCACGCCGCCCTCGGCGGGGGTGCTGGTCACGTTGACCTTGCTCTCGCGCGGGGAGAAGGAGATGGCGTTCTCGATCAGCTCGGCGAGCAGGTGGACGGCGTCGGTGACGGCGGGGCCGACGATGAGCGTGCCGGACGCGATCTGGATCTGGACCCGCTCGTAGTTCTCGACCTCCGACAGCGAGGCGCGGGCGATGTCGACCAGCGGCACCGGCTCGCTCCACTTGCGCGCGGCCTCCTGGCCGGCGAGGACCAGGAGGTTCTCGCTGTTGCGGCGCATGCGGGTGGCCAGGTGGTCGAGGCGGAAGAGGTTGGCGAGCCGCTGCTCGTCCTCTTCACCCTGTTCCAGGCCCTCGATGAGCTGAAGTTGCCGCTCGACCAGCGTCTGGCTGCGGCGGGAGAGGTTGACGAACATCGAGTTGACGTTGGCCCGCAGTTTGGCCTCGTCACCGGCCAGCCGGATCGCCTCGCGGTGGACCTCGTCGAAGGCCCGCGCCACTTCACCGATCTCGTCGCGGGTGTTGATGCCGATCGACGGCACCTCGGGCACCTGGGCGCCTTCGCCGGACTCACGCAGCACGCGGACGGTGTCGGGCAGCCGGCTCGTGGCGACCTGGAGCGCCTCGGCGCGCAGCCGCCGCAGCGGGCGGACGAGCGAGCCGGCCACGCGGGTGGTGATGATCAGGACGAGCAGCAGCAGGACGAGGATGAGCGCGCCGGAGATGATGGCGTTGCGCTGCTCGGTGTTGCTGAGGTCCTGGGTCCTGAGCACGATCTTCGTGGCCAGGTTGTCCTCGACCTCGCGCATGGCGTTGACCGCCACCGTGGTGCTCTTGAACCAGTTGTTGAGGTCGCGGGTGAGGGTCGGGGTGGTGACGTCGAGGTCGCCGATGCTGTTGCTCTGGCGTACCTGGGCGAGCGCGCGCTGGCGCATGGCGTCGGCGAGGTCCACCTGGAACCCGCGCATGCCCTGCTGGTACGCCTTCAGCTCGTCCGACTTGGCGTTCTGCTGGAAGGAGGCCAGCTCCGCCTGCTGCTTGCTCCAGGAGCCCAGGAAGTCGGCCCAGTCGGCGCTGTCCACCCGGCGCTGGATGAGCGTCACGATGAGGATGATCTGCTGCCGCGAGACCTCCTCCTTCATCTTCTGGAGCGAGCCGAGCGCGGCCACGTCACCCTGCAGGCTGTCGTCGTTGACGCCGTCGCCCAGGTCGGCCTGGATGGTCGAGAAGACCTCGATCATCGTGGTGTACGTGCTGATCGCGGCGCGCGGCGGCACCTTCGCGACCATGGAGTCGCGCAGGCTGTCCAGGCCCTCCAGCCAGCGGCGGGTGTTGCCGACGCCCTGGTTCACGCGCGCGGAGTGGGAGGCGTCGATGGCCGCGGCGGCGTTGACCACCTGCTGCTTGGCCTTGTTCGTCTCCGCACGCTGGTTCTTGAGGTCGACGAAGCGCCCGCCCCTGCGGGGTTCGGCGACGTACCACGCGGTGAGCGTGCGTTCCTTGCCGAGCTCGTGGTTGAGCGCACCGATGCGCTGGACCAGCTCGGCCACCTGGGTGAGCCGGCGGTACTCGGCGCTGGTGCCGATGGCGTCGGCGAGCTGGACGCCGGCGAGCAGCACACCCACGACGGTGGGGATGAGGATCAGCGCGACCAGCCGGGAGCGCACACGCCAGTTCGCCAGCCGGAACCGTCCGCCTGTGTACTCCCCTGACCTCGTGTGCCTGGGGTCTTTCGTCCTCACTGAGTCTCGCAACCTCTCGCCGGTACGTGCTCGAAGAAAATAGACACGCGTGTGGCGCATGGGATTCTGTCCGGCTGGGTAATTGGAACACAACCCGTACCAGATCGGCCAACCGAACATATCCCATCACACACACCCAAAGAGGCACTTTGGGTGTATTTCGCCACACGCGTTTCAGGCCGGACGGAAAGAATCCCGTGCCGCGGGCGCCGCGTGCTTCACCATCAGGTGCCGCGTCACCGAATACTCCTGCACCGCCTCCTGGCTCATGTCCTTGCCGAACCCGCTGCCCTTCACGCCGCCGTGCGGCGCCTCGCTGGCGATGGGCAGGTGGTCGTTGACCCAGGTCACTCCCACGTCGAGCCGATGGGAGACCCGCATCGCGCGGCCCACGTCGCGCGACCACACCGACGAGGCCAGGCCGTAGCGGGTGTCGTTGGCCAGCCGGACCGCCTCGTCCTCGCCGTCGAACGGGAGCGCGACCAGCACCGGGCCGAACAACTCGCCCTGCACGATCTCGCTGTCCTGCGCGACGTCCACCACCAGCGTGGGCGGGTAGAAAAAGCCGGGGCCCCCGATCGGGGAGCCGCCGTGCAGCACCCGTCCACCGGCCCGCGAGACGAACCCGTGCACCCGGTCCCGGTGCGCCGCGGAGATCAGCGGGCCGATGTCCGTCGCCGGGTCCCAGGGGTCGCCCACGGTGATTTCGGCAAGAGTTGCCCGAAGCGCCTCCACGGCCTCGCCGTAGACCTCGCGGGCGATGTAGACGCGGGTGGCCGCCGTGCAGTCCTGCCCCGTGTTGTACGTCGCCCCCATGGCCACGCCATGGGCCATCTCCGCCAGGTCGGCGTCCCCGAACACCAGCGCCGGCGCCTTGCCGCCGAGTTCGAGGTGCACCCGCTTGAGCGTGCCGGCCGCGCCGCTCATCACGGCACGGCCGGTCTCGGTGGAGCCGGTGACGCTGACCATGTCCACGCCCGGGTCGGTGACCAGCGCCTGGCCGCCCTCGGCGGCGCCGGTGACCGCCTGGACGAGATGGTCGGGGGCGCCCGCCTCGGCGAACAGCTCCGCCAGCCGCAGCGTCGTACGGGGCGTCTGCGGCGCGGGCTTGATCACCACGGCGTTGCCCGCGGCCACCGCCGGGCCGACCTTCCAGACGGCCATGACGAAGGGGAAGTTCCACGGCGCGATCGACCCCACCACCCCGACCGGGCGGCGCAGCAGCACCGAGGTGTAGCCGGGGCTGAACACCCCGGCCCCCGAGCCGTCCAGCGAGCGGGCGGCCCCGGCGAAGAAGCGCAGGTTGTCGGCGGCGAACGGCAGCTCGCCGTCCCTGAACACCGCCGCGGGCTTGCCCGTCTCCTCCACCTCGAGCCTGGTCAGCTCCTCGGCGTCGGCCTCGACGAGATCGGCCAGACGCAGCAGGAGCCGCTGCCGCTCCGCGGGGGTGGTCTGCGACCACTCCTCGAACGCCGAGCGGGCCGCCCGGACGGCCGAGGCCACGCCCTCCACCGGCGTATCCGGAATTTCGGCACAGGGAAGGCCGGTGGCGGGGTTGATCAATTCGCGCATCAGGAAGACTTCATCTCTCAGGGTCGTGCTACTGGCCGAGCTGCTCGATCAGGTCGGCGGCCTTGCGCAGGCCGTCGCGACGCCGGATCTCCTCGCCCGCGGCGGCGAGGCGCGCGCGCAGTTCGGTGTCGCCGAGCAGCCGCGCGACCGCCCCCGTGAGCTCTTCGTCGGTGAAGGTGTAGGTGGAGAGCCTGACACCATAGCCGAGTTCATCGACCCGCTGGGCGTTGTCGTACTGGTCCCAGAACAGCGGCAGCAGGATCATCGGCTTGCCGAAGTGCAGCGCCTCGGTGGTCGTGTTGTTGCCGCCATGGGTGATGACCAAGTCACACAGTGGGATGATCTTAGTCTGCGGAAGGAACTCCGCGCCCCACATGTTGTCGGCAAGCTTGATCTCCTCGTGCAGCGGGCCCTTGGAGACGATGTACTGGTTCGGGGTCGTGGCCAGCACGTCGATCACCCGCTGCATCAGCGCCACGTCGGAGGAGCCGAGCGAGCCGAGCGAGAAGTAGACCAGCGCGCCGTCGTTGCGCTCGAAGGGCAGCGTGAAGTCCTCGTCGGTCTCACGTACGGAGGAGTCGAGGCGATGCCAGGTCGGGCCCAGCGGGCGCTCGGCGACGTAGTCGAGGATCTCCGGGTAGACGTAGAGGTTCAGGTCGCCCTCGTGGATGAACTCGAGGTCGGGCAGCGGGGCCGTGCCCTGCTCGACGCACCACTCGTTGTAGGCGCTCCACACCTCGCGGTGGGTGCGCTCGTACTCGGCGCGGAAGGCGTCCCAGCCGGAGCGGTCGCCCGTGGGCAGGCCGGAGAAGACGGGCGGGACGTTCTCGCCGTTGACCTCGAGGGGCTGGCAGGAGACGATGCGGACGAACTTCTTGCCCGTCGTGAGCAGCGCCGGGAACGTGATCACGTTGTCCTCGACGATCACGTCGGGGTTCACCCGCTCGATGATGGCCTTGAGCTGCGGCTCGCAGTACTTCGCGCCGTCGATCAGCCCGTCCCAGATGGGCTTGGTGACGGTCTCCTGCTGCTCCAGGGTGCTCTTGCGGTACTCCGGCGCGGTCTCGCGGATGAAGTCCTTCCAGAACTGGCCGGGGTCCTGCTCCCCCTCCGCCGGCGGGGCCAGGTCGACGAGGTCCTCCTCGAAGCCGAGCGCTTCGAGCTTGCCCTTCCACGACGCCTCGGCGGCGAAGACGACGCGGTGGCCGCGGCGGCGCAGAATATCGCCGATGCCGATGGAGTTGTTGGTGGGACCGTAGGCGCTTTCCGGCATGAACAGGAACGTGAGAGACATCGCGACTCCGGGGAGCTCGTCAATTTGAAGATGAATTCAAAAACTGATCTAGCGTGAAGGTCAACTTAAGTGCACTATGGTCACGGCTAACTGAACAGCAGCCAAACGAGTGAAGGTGGTGAGGGTGGCTCAGCGCAAAAGCCGCAGCGACCGGCGGCTCGATCTGATCGAGGCCGCACGCAGGGCCATCATCCGCCATGGCATCGACGGTGTACAGCTCTCGCACGTCGCCGAGGAGGCGGGCCTGACCTCGGGCGCCGTCCTCTACCACTACCCCGACCTGAGCGAGTTGCTGGTCGAGGCGCAGCACGCGGGCATGGAACGTTTCTACGAGCAGCGGCTGCGCCAGCTCGCCACCTTCACCGACCCCGTCGAGAAGCTGGTGGTCACGATCAGGTCGGGGCTGCCCACCGGGCCGCTCGACCCCGATGTGCGCCTGCTCAACGAGCTGGGCGGGGCCGCCGGCCGCAACCGGGTCTACGGCGTGCTGCTCACCTCCCTCTACGACCGGCAGGTGTCGATGTACCAGGCGATCCTGGACACGGGGTCCGCTCTGGGGGTGTTCAGGCTGAGCGCCGACTCGGTGACGATCGCGCGCAACCTGGTGGCCTTGGAGGACGCCTACGGCTACCGCATCACGGCCAGGCATCCGCTGATCGGCCCCGAGGAGGCGGCCGAGCTGATCCTGTCCTACGCGCGCGCGGCCACCGGTAACGATCTCGCTCACTGATCGGCCGCCATGATCACCGCGTCCTCGGCGGCCCAGCGGACCTTGACCTCGGCGCCGGGGCGCACCGTGGCGGCTCCCTGCACGGCCACGAGGACCGGCTTGGGGTGGCCGGGCACCTCGACGGAGACGTGCGAGACGCCGCCGTAGAAGCTCACGTCGAGGACCGCGCCGGCCAGGCCACTCGACGCGCCGCCGTCGGCCAGCTCGATCTTCTCGGGCCGCACCGCCAGCAGCGCCCCGGCCTCGGCCGCCAGCTCCTCCAACGGGGTGCCGGCCAGCATGCCGAACCGCTCGCTCTTGATGCCGTCGAGGCCGCCGGCCGTGCCGTGGAAGAGGTTGTTGGCCCCGACGAAGTCGGCCACGAACGGCGTGCGCGGTCGCTCGTACAGCGAGACGGGCTCGTCCACCTGGCGGACGTGGCCGTTGTCGAAGACCGCGATGCGGTCGGCCAGCGACATGGCCTCCTCCTGGTCGTGCGTGACGACCACGAAGGTGATGCCCACGTCGTGCTGCAGCCGCTTGAGTTCGAGCTGCATGTCGGCGCGGACCTTCTTGTCCAGGGCCGACAGCGGCTCGTCGAGCAGCAGCAGCCGGGGCCGCTTGACGATGGAACGCGCCAGCGCGACACGCTGGCGCTGGCCGCCGGAGAGCTGGGCGGGCTTGCGGGCGGCGTGCGCGGACAGCCCGACGGTCTCCAGCACCTCGCCGACGCGCTGCCTGACCTCCTGCTTGGGCAGGCGCTCGCGCTCCAGCCCGTAGGCCACGTTCTTGGCCACGGTCATGTGCGGGAACAGCGCGTACGACTGGAACATGAGGCTGATCGGCCGCCGGTTCGGCGGCGTGCCCAGCAGGTCCGCGCCGTCGAGCGAGACGCTGCCCGCGTCCGGCCGCTCGAAGCCGGCGATGATGCGCAGCAGCGTCGTCTTGCCGCAGCCGGAGGGGCCGAGCAGGGCGAAGAACTCGCCCTGGCCGATCTCCAGCGAGACTCCGTCGAGCGCGATGACGTCCCCGAAGCTCCGGGAGACCCCGTCAATCTTGAGCACGCGACTCCCCGATCTTGGTCAGGCGCTGGCCGGCGATCACCGCCGTGAAGCTCACGAGGAGCAGGATCGCGGCCAGCGCGTTGATCTTCGGGGTGACCCCGAAACGGATCATTGAGTAGATGACGATCGGCAGCGTCTGGTCGTTGTTGCCGATCGTGAAGAACGCGATGACGAACTCGTCCAGCGACAGCGTGAACGCCAGCAGCGCCCCCGCCACGATGCCCGGCATGAGCTGCGGCAGCGTGATCTTCACGAACGTCACCACCGGGCCCGCGCCCAGGTCTCTCGACGCCTCCTCCAGCGAGGTGTCCGTGCCGGTCAGCCGGGTGCGCACCACCGCCGCGACGAACGCCATGGCGAACAGGCCGTGGGCCAGCACCACGGAGTACAGGCCGAGCGTGAGCTGGATCGTGCCGTACAGGACGAGCAGGCCGATGGCCAGCACGAGGTCGGGCAGCACGGCCGGCATCAGCGTGAGCGCGTCCATGACCTTGGACCTGGTGTACCTGGCCAGGCCGACGGCCATCATCGTGCCGAGCACCGTGGCGACGACCGTGGCGCCCGTGGCCACGATCAGCGTGTTGACCAGGCCGTCCCTGATCCGCTCGTCCTCGGCCAGCACGCCGTACCACTTGAGGCTGAAGCCGTCGAAGGTGTAGGCGGACTCGCCGGAGTTGAACGACATGACGACGAGCACGACGATCGGCAGGTACAGGAAGACGTACGTGAGCCAGAACGGCACGTACAGGAGCCGGGGTCTGCTACGCACGGCGGGCCGCCCATGCCTGGACGATGAGCAGCACGACCAGCACCGCGATGAGCGCCAGCGACAGCGTGGCGCCGAACGGCCAGTCGCGCGCCGCCAGGAACTGGTTCCTGATGAGGTTGCCCACCATGATCGACTTGTTGCCGCCCAGCATCTCGGGGATGACGAAGTTGCCGAAGCTCGGCACGAACACGAACAGGCACCCGGTCAGCACCCCTGGCACCGTGAGCGGCAGCGTGACCTTGCGGAAGGTGGCGAACCCGGACGCCCCCAGGTTGGCCGACGCCTCGCGGAGCTGCGGGTCGAGCCGCTCGATCGCGGCGTACAGCGGCAGCACCATCAGCGGCAGGTACGAGTACAGCAGCCCCGCCACGATCGTGCCCTGGTTGTAGAGCAGTTCCAGGGGGCCCAGCCCGATCTTGGCCAGGGCCGAGTTCACCAGCCCCGGCCCGCTGAGCAGGATCGTCCAGGCGTAGACCCGGATGATGAAGTTCGTCCAGAACGGCAGCACGACCGCCACCAGCGCCAGCGTCTTCCACTTCTTCGGGAGCTGCGCGATCAGGTAGGCCGTCGGATAGCCGACGAGCAGCGCGATCAGCGTCGTGAGCGCGGCGATCTTCAGCGAGTCCAGCACCACGCTGAGATAGAGCGGGTCGAAGAGCCGCTCGAAGTTCTCGGTGGTGAACTCGTAGACCACCCCGCCGAAACGGCCGCGCTGGAAGACGGTGTAGCTGAACACCAGCGCCAGCGGCACCAGCATGAGGACGACCAGGTAGGCCAGCCCCGGGGACAGGAAAACGAACGCGCCCAGCCAGCGTCCCGGGGAGCGGGGCACTGGCTGGGTCTCGACTTCAGACTTCACTGTGACACTGGCTCAACTGGCCGTGACGTCCTGCGCCAGCCGGGTGTACTTCGTGGACGCCTGGCCCAGGTCGATGGCGGCCTCGCCGTTGAGCAGCTCCGCCGGGGTGGTGCCGAGCAGGGAGCCCTTGGCGATCTTGACCTGCTCCATGGCGGCCTTGTTGGGCACCTTGTAGTTGATGTTCTCGGCGGCCCAGCCGTGGATCTCGGGGCTGAGGATGTAGTTGAGCAGGGCGTGCGCGGCCTCCTTGTTCTTGGAGGACTTCATGATCACCATGGTGTCCACCCAGAGGTCGCTGCCCTCCTTCGGCACCGTGAACTTGATGTTGCCCTTGGGGTCGGTGGTCGGGCACCAGCCGTCCCACGCCTCGACCATGATGGCCTCGCCGGACACGAGCCGGTCGCCGAAGGTGGTGTCGTCATAGCGCAGCAGGTGCGGCTTCTGCGCCATGAGCAGTTCCTTGGCCTTCTCGATCTCCTCGTCCTTGTCGGTGTTGATCGAGTAGCCGAGCGACTTGAGCGCGGGCAGCGCGAGCCAGCGCTCGGTGGCGAGCATGGTGACCTTCTTCTCGGCCCAGGCAGGGGGCTTGAGGAGATCGTTCCAACTCTTCGGCTCGCTCTTCACCAGGTCACTGCGGTAGCAGATACCCGTCGTGCCCCAGGTGTAGGGCACGGAGTAGTTGTTGCCCTTGTCATAGGAGAGCTGGGTGGCCTCGGGGTAGAGGTTGGCCAGGTTGGGGATCAGCTCTTTGTGGATCGGCTCCAGCAGGCCCTGCTCGTTGAGCGCCTGGGCGTACTGGCCGGACACGAACGCCACGTCGATGCCGCTGTCACCGGGCGCGGTGAGCTTGGTCATCGCCGTCTCGTTGGTGTCGTGCGTCTGGATCTGCACTTCCTTGATCTTGAGCTCCGCCTTGGCCTTCTCGGGGAGCTCCTTGGGCGTGTAACCGTCCCAGACCGTGATGTCCAAGGTCTGCTGCGACAGGTCCGCGTCGGGCTTGAGCTGGTCGGCCGCCGCCGGCGCCGCCCCGCTTGAGCTTGACGACGACTCACCCCCGCACGCCGCTACGGCAAGCGCGAGTCCGGCCGCCGCCGCGGCGGCCGGGAGACGACGGGTGAACCGGGTACGGGACACGGTCGCTACTCCTTCTGCAATTTGTGCGGTTTGAGGGGTCGCGCGACCTTACCGGACACAGCGGACCAGAGCAGGAGTGTTGCAGCAGAAATCAACATGAGCAAGACTTTTGATGACATTGCTACCTGGAAGTTTGGTCCAAGAGTTGAATTGGGATTCAATAAGCGATCGCTTGATCTCTCTCGGTGAGAGGCCACTCACCGCGCGAGATCGGGGGCTCACGGCCGCGCTGCTGACCCGGCTGGGGGGCGAGGTGCCGCCGCCGTTCGCCGTACGACGCTTCCTCCCGCTGCCCACCCTCTCGCACGGTCCTGGAGATCTCCACACTGGGGCCCCAGGTGAGCGCGATTTCGGCCCGCACGTGGACCAGACGAACTACTCGGTGGTGGTGGACGAACAGGTCGTGGTCAAGTGGCTCACGCCGCCCGTACCCCTCCCGCACCCCACTCCGGAGATCTTCGCGCACCTCGTTGACTCGGGGTTCAACGACACCGCGCCCCCTTACGCGGCTCTGACAGGCGTGTTCGACGGCCGCGAGCACCTCCTGGCGTTGGTCACGGGCTACCTCCCGCAGGCCCGCGACGGCTGGGAGTGGTGCGTGGACGAGGCCGAGGCGAGCACGTTCTCGTTCGCCGCCCGGCTCGGCCGGCTGGCCGCCGACCTGCACCTCGCCCTGTCCACCTTCCCCGCCGCGCGCGGCCAGGCGGACGTGCGCACCGAGCCCGCGGCCAGGGCGGAAGCGGCGCTGGCCGAGGCGCTGGAGCTGACCGGCGGAGCGGACGGCGAGTGGCTGGCCACCAGGGCGGCGGCCATGCGCCGCGAGCTGGCCGCCCTGGGCACCCCCGTCGCCGGCCCGCTGATCAGGATCCACGGCGACCTCCACGTGGGCCAGATCCTCAGGTGGCGCGACGGCTACGCGATCATCGACTTCGACGGCAACCCCACGGTCACCGACGCCCAGGCCCGCCAGCCGGCCGCAAGGGACGTGGCCCAGCTCACCACGAGCCTCGAACACGTGGCCCAGGTGGCGATCAGGAGAAGAGGCGCCCCGCCCGCCCACGCGGCGGCCTGGGCCCGGCAGGCCCGCGCGGCCCTCCTGACCGCCTACCGGGCCCGCCTGGCGGACGCCCACCGGCCGGACCTGCTGGACGAGCGGCTGATCCGCCCGTTCGAGGTGGAGCAGGAGTGCCGCGAACTGATCTACGCCGCCCGCCACCTCCCCCGCTGGCGCTACGCCCCCATGGGCGTCCTGCGCACCTGGTACGGAGACGAAGACCTTGAGGAGACCCACCCGTGAACGCTGACCTCTTTCTCGCCGACCTGGAGTCCAAGCCGGAGGCCCTGGCGGCGCTGGCCGACGGGCTGCGCGGGGCGGACCCGTTCCAGGCCCTGCCGGCGGACGTCGAGCGGGTCCTGTTCCTCGGCATGGGCAGCTCGCGCTACGCCGCGGGCGTGGCGGCCCGGCGGCTGCGGGCACAGGGGGTCGACGCCCACGCCGAGTACGCCTCCGCCGCCACCGGCTTCCCGAACACCGCAGGCACCCTGGTCGTCCCGATCTCGGCCACCGGCGGCAGCCGGGAGACCCTCGACGCCGTGACCAGGTACGCCGGCGGCCCGGCCCACGTGGCGGCCCTCACCAACGACCCGGGCTCCCCGCTCGCGCAGGCGGCCGGCCTGGTGGTCGAGCTGCGGGCGGGCGAGGAGCGCGGCGGCGTCGCGTGCCGCACGTTCCAGCACACGCTGGCCCTGCTCCTGGCCCTGGAGTCGCGGCTCACCGGCCGCGCGGGCGACCTGCCCGCGCTGCTCGACAGGGCCGCCAAGGCGTCGGCCGACCTGCTCGACCGCAGGGACGAGTGGCTCCCCCTGGTGATGGAGCTGCTCGACGGCCCGCACGGCGTCTACACGATCGCGCCCGCCGAGCGGCTGTCGTCGGCCGAGCAGTCGGCGCTGATGTTCCGCGAGGGCCCGCGCCGCCCGGCCGACGCCTGCGAGAGCGGCGACTGGTCGCACGTGGACGTGTACCTCACCAAGACGCTCGACTACCGGGCGCTGCTCTTCCCCGGCTCCCGCTACGACGGGCAGGCCATGGACTGGGTGCGCGAGCGCGGCTCCACGGTGATCGCCGTCGGCGCGGAGGTCAGGGACGCGGCGGCCACGATCCGCTACGCCCACGACGACGACCCGGATATCGCCCTGCTCACCGAGACGCTGGTGGCGGAGCTGGTGGCCGCCTACTGGTGGGCGGCACAGTAGGTCCGTCAGTGCGAGCGCACGGTCAGCGCGTGCTCGACCAGGGTGACCAGGGTGTGCTTGACGGCCTGCCGCGAACGCGCGTCCGTGCGCACGATCGGCACGTGCGCCGAGAGCGTGAGCGCCTCCCGCACCTCGCTCTCGATGTGCGGGAACTCGCCTTCCCACCCGTTGAGCCCGATCACGAACGGGATCTTGGAGTCCTCGAAGTAGTCGACGGCGGGGAAGCTGTCGGCCAGCCGCCGCGAGTCCACCAGCACCACGGCCCCGATGGCTCCGCGCACGATGTCGTCCCACATGAACCAGAACCGCCGCTGCCCGGGGGTGCCGAACAGGTAGAGGATCAGGTCCTGGTCGAGGGAGAGCCGGCCGAAGTCCATGGCGACGGTCGTGGTCGTCTTGGCCGGGGTGGGGCCGAGGTCGTCCACGCCCTGCGAGGCGTCCGTCATCATCGCCTCGGTGGTCAAGGGCATGATCTCGGACACCGCCCCCACGAACGTGGTCTTCCCCACGCCGAACCCGCCCGCCACGACGATCTTCGTGGCGGCGAGCCCGCTAGAGCCTGCGAAGTCCACTCAACACCCTTTCGAGCAGGCCCCTGTCGGGAAGCCCTGCCTCAAGCTGCGGCTGGTACACCTTGACCAGTCCGTCGGCCTCCATGTCGGCGATCAGCACCCGCGCCACACCCAGTGGGACGCTGAGCAGGGCCGAGATCTCCGCCACGGAGCGCACCTGCCTGCACAACTCGCTGATGGCGCGGTACTCGCGCGCGTAGGTGGTGCCGAGCTGCGCCGAGGTGGCAGACGATACCAGTGCCTCCATGGCCAGGTCCGTGCGCGGAGCGGTGCGGCCGCCGGTGACGGCGTACATGCGGACGAGCGAACTGCGCTCGGGCTCCTGCTCCCCGTTGTGCCACGATGCCATGGTTCACTCCCCCATTCACCACTGGCGCGTGGCGGAGAGCTCCGCCCGTACGGCAGGGGTGAGCACCTGCCCCGCGCGCTCGACCAGGATCGTCATCTGGTAGGCGACCAGCCCCATGTCGCAGTCGGGCGCGGCCAGCACCGCCAGGCAGGATCCGTCGCTGATCGACATCACCAGCAGCAGGCCGCCCGCCATCTCGATGAGGGTCTGGGTCACCCCGCCGCCCTCGAAGACCCGCGCCGCTCCCCCGGTGAGGCTGACCAGGCCGGCCGCGATGGCGGCGAGCTGGTCGGCGCGGTCTTTGGGAAAGCCTCTGGAGAAGGCCATGGGCAGGCCGTCCGCGGAGACGACCACGGCGTGCGCCACGCCGGGAACCTCGTCCACGAAACCGCTGACCAGCCAGTTGATGTCCCTGGCGGCCTGGCTCAGCTCCTTCATGAGTCCTCCTCGAGCTCCGCGCGCCCCTTGCGCACGCCCTGCTGGTAGCTGGCCAGCCTGTTGCGGAGCCGGTCGGGGGACACCGGAGGCCCGGGTGAGGGCGGCGGCGGCTTCGGGTTCGGGCTCGCGGTGCCCGGTACCAGGTTGGCTTTCGGTGTCCGCTTGGGCAAGCCGGAGATCGTGGTCCCGTTGTTGACGGGCTCCGCGACCGCGTCGGCGGCCTGCCATGCCTGGTCGGCCGGGGTTGACCAGGAGGTGTCGCGGTGGTCGGCGGTCGGCGTGGACCTGCTGAACCAGCCGCTCTCCTCGACGGCGGCGAAGATCGGCAGGTACTCGTCCCCGGCGGGCGGCGACGCGGGCGCGCCCGGCGGCGGGAACGACGTGCCGAGGCCGGGTGGCGGCTGCACGGCCGGGCGCGTCGAGCTGAACCAGGACGACGGCTCGGGGGCCACGGAGTCGAACGACGGGTGCCCGGACGCCGGCGCGGTGAAGTCGAACCCGACCGAGTCGAAACCGGAGGAGTCGAACCCCGACGAGTTGTACCCGGCGGAGCCGAACCCTGAGGAGGTGGACGCTGAGGAGGTGAACCCCGAGGAATTGGACGCCGGCGAGCTGAGGCTGGAGGGGTCGAGCCCCGCAGGGCCGGCCGGGTCGAAGCCGGTGGAGTCGAACGCGGCGGAGTTGAACGACGGGTGCCCGGACATCGGCCGGGGCACGGAGCCCGGCCGGGGCACGTCGAGCGCGTCCGGCTGCGGCCCGCCCTGGTACGCCGGGCCGGCCCCCTGCCTGGGCACCTGCACCCGCTGGTCCGGCACGGCGGTGAGCAGCATCGGCGGGATCAGCACCATGGCGGTCAGCCCGCCGATGTCCTGCCGCCTGAGCTGCACCCGGATGTTGTGCCGCAGCGCCAGCCGCCCGACCACGAACAGCCCCATCCGCCGCGACACCGACACGTCCACGACCGGCGGGTTGGCCAGCCGCCAGTTGGCCTCGCCGAGTTCGTCCAGCGCCATGCCGATGCCGTGGTCGGTGACCGACAACATCAGGCTGCCGCCGTCGATGCGGCTGCTGGAGATGACCACCTTGGTGTCGCGGGAGGAGAACGACACGGCGTTCTCGACCAGTTCGGCCAGCAGGTGCACCGCGTCGGTGACGGCCTGACCGGCGATGGCGACGTCCGACTGGACCTGGATGCTGACCCGGTCGTAGCTCTCGACCTCGCCGAGCGCGGCCCGGACGATGTCCATCAGCTCGACCGGCTCGCTCCACTTGCGCGCGGCCTCCTGCCCGGCGAGGACGAGGAGGTTCTCGCTGTTGCGCCGCATGCGGGTGGCCAGGTGGTCGAGCTTGAACAGGTCGCCGAGCCGGGTGTCGTCGCGCTCGCCCTTCTCCAGCCGCTCGATGAGGGTGAGCTGCCGTTCCACGAGCGTCTGGCTGCGGCGGGAGAGGTTGACGAACATGGCGTTGACGTTGGAGCGCAGTTTGGCCTCGTCGCCCGCCAGCCGCACGGCCTCGCGGTGCACCTCGTCGAAGGCGCGGGCGACCTCGCCGACCTCGTCCCTGGTGAAGATGCCGATGGGCGGGACCTCCGCGGTGATCTCGCCGTCGCGCGACTCCCGCAGGTGCTGGACGAACTCGGGCAGCCGGCGGCCGGCGATCTCCAGGGCCTCGCCGCGCAGGCGGCGCAGCGGCCGGACGAGCGACCTGGCCACGCCGGTGGTGATCAGCAGCACGACGACGAGCAGCGCCAGCACGGCGCCGGCGGTGACGAAGGCGGCGCTGCGCTCGTTGGCGCTGAGCGCCTCGCTGCGGGCCACGATGCCGTCGGCCTGGCGGCGCTCGACCTCGCGCATGGAGTCGACGACGACGTCGGTCGCGTCGAACCACTCTTTGGCGTCGTCCTTCCTGGCCTGGTCGAGTCCGCGCAGCGGCAGCCCCGTGGTGGCTCTGATCAGCACCAGCTCTCGCAGGAACAGCATGCGGTCGGCGGATCTGCCGTTGACGGTCTCGTCGAAGTAGCGGCGCTCGTCGGCGGTGGCCTCGGCGGCGAAGCCCTTGCGCTCGGTGCTCTCCACGGACTGCTCGCCGAGGAAGCGCTTGAGCTGGTCCTGGTCGAACGTGCCCTCGACGAGGACGACGGTGACCAGCGCCTGCTGGTAGGAGACGCTCTCCTTGGCCCGGGCCAGGCCGTCGAGCATGCTCGTCTGGCGGAACAGCTCGTCGTCCACGCTGCCCTTGACCAGTTCGTTGTGCACGGAGAGCAGGTCGCTGATGACCGTGGTGTACAGCTCGACGGCCGGGCCGGGCAGCAGGTTGGCCTCCAGCGCCTGCTGCCGCAGGGAGGTGAGGTCGTCGAGGCGGTTGAGCAGGTTCTCCAGTTGGTCCGCGGTACGGCCGGTGGACTCGGTCATGAGCTGGCCGGCGATGCCGCGTACCTGTCGGGTGGCCTCGTCCACCTGGTCCATCTGGGCCTGCACCTCGGCCAGGCCGTCGGCGGGCCGGTCGCGGGCGATGTACCAGGCGGTCCTGGCGCGTTCGCCGGAGACCAGGTGGGTGAGCCCGCCCAGTTCGGCGGACAGGCGGGCGAACTGGTTGGTCCGCGCGTAGTCGGACGCCGCGGACGTCGAGGAGAGCACCTGGATGCCGCCGAGCAGCACGGCCGCCGCGGTCGGGACCATGATGAGAGCGACGAGCCGCGCCCGGACACGCCAATTACGCAGCCGCCAGCGACCTTCGCCGGCCTGCTTGACGCCCAGCTCTGTACTCACCCAACGCACCTCGCCCGAATCGGCGTATATGAGGAGGCTGTGCTCCGGGGGGAAATCAGCAAGTGCCGGTAATTGGAACACATCCCATGGCTCGTGGCCAAGCGAACATAACGCGACAAAAGATGTCTCGCGTGGCTCATGAGGATAGAACCTGGCGCTCCATCATGGAAGCACCCTAGACACGAAATAATCCTTTAACAGAATAAATGTCCGCTAATGGGCGTTTGACTCGTTCCAAGCGCGTAACGCGGCCGACGCGTGGTGATCACCGGACAGTCACGGCGTTGAGAATCCCGCTATTGGCGACATATGTTGAGCGACGTCAATCGAGGAGGCGAGTGTGGGAGTTTCTCCCGACAACGCGGCCATCACCGTTGCGGGGCTTTGGAAGATCTTCGGCACCAAGGCACAGAAAGTGCTGGACAGCGAGGACAAACACCTCGATCCCGCCGCGCTGAGGGAGAAGACCGGTTGCACCGCCGCCGTCCGTGACGTGAGCTTCGACGTACGCCCCGGCGAGGTGTTCGTGGTCATGGGCCTGTCCGGCAGCGGCAAGTCCACCCTCGTCCGCTGCCTGACCCGGCTCATCGAGCCGAGCGCCGGAGAGATCCGGATCGGCGGCGAGGACATCGGCGCCGCCTCCCCCACCCGCCTCCGCGAACTGCGCCGCCACCGGGTCAGCATGGTCTTCCAGCACTTCGGCCTGCTGCCGCACCGCAAGGTGATCGACAACGTCGCGTACGGGCTGGAGATCCAGGGCGCCGCCCGGCAGGCCAGGCACGCGCGGGCGGCGGAGATCCTCTCACTCGTCGGCCTCGACGGCTACGCCGACGCCTACCCCGACCAGCTCTCCGGCGGCATGCAGCAGCGGGTGGGCCTGGCCAGGGCGCTGGCCGTGGACCCCGAGGTGATGCTGTTCGACGAGCCGTTCAGCGCGCTCGACCCGCTGATCAGGCGCGACATGCAGGCCGAGGTCATCCGGCTGCACCGCGAGGTCGGCAAGACGATGGTGTTCATCACGCACGACCTGTCCGAGGCGCTCAAGCTCGGCGAGCGCATCGCGATCATGCGCGCGGGCTCGATCGTGCAACTCGGCACGGCGGAGGAGCTGGTGGGCGCGCCGGCCGACGACTACGTGGCCGACTTCGTCCGCGACGTGCCCAGAAGCCACGTGCTGACCCTGCGCTGGATCTGCCGCGACCCCGAGCCCGGTGAGCCGCTGGACGGGCCCGCGCTGCCGGTCACCACGGTGATCAAGGACGCCGTGGGCGTCGCCGCCGGGTCGTCCCAGCCCATCAGGGCGATGACGGACGACGGCGCGCTGGCCGGTGTGGTGGACCGGGTGGACCTGCTGGGCTTCCTGTCCGGCCAGGAGACCGGCGCCGTGCGGGCGGGGACATGAGCTCCACGGTCGTCAGCACCTCGTCCGGGTTACGGCTGCCGAGGTGGGCGGCCCCCGCGGGGGTGGCGGTCCTGTTCGTGGCGGCGTACGTGGTCTTCCGCGGCACGGGGACGCTGCCGCACGACAAGGAGGCGCCGCAGTTCCTGGCCGTCACGGAGCTGCGCGAGTGGATCGACGACCACCGCAACGACAACCCGCTCTTCCTCTACTTCCTCAACTACATCCGGCTGTTCGTGGCCTGGCTCTACGACCTGTTCCAGACCGGCCTGTCCGCGCTCGGCTGGCCCGGCATCACCGGCGTCATGGGCGCGCTGGCCTGGCTGGCGGGCGGCCGGCGGATCGCGCTGCTCGCGCTCGGCGGCGTGAGCGCGTTCGGCGTGCTGGGGTTGTGGGAGTCGAGCGTCGACACGCTGGCCCTGGTCGCGGTGGCGGTGCTGCTCTCGCTGGCGATCGGGATCCCCGTCGGCGTCTGGGCCGGGCTCTCCGTACGCGTGCGGCGGGCGATCACCCCCGTCCTGGACGTCATGCAGATCATGCCGACGTTCGCCTACCTGGCCCCGCTCGCGCTGTTCTTCCACATCGGCGCGCCCGCCGGGGCCATCGCGACGATGATCTACTCGATCCCGCCCGCCATCCGCATCACGGCGCTGGCCGTCTCCGAGGTCTCCCCCACCGCGGTCGAGGCGTCCGCCTCCCTGGGGGCCACCCGCTGGCAGACGCTGTTCAAGGTGCACCTGCCGCTGGCCAGGTCCACGATCGCGCTGGCGATCAACCAGACGATCATGATGGCGCTGTCCATGGTCGTCATCGCGAACCTGATCTCGGCCCCCGGCCTGGGCGGCGACATCATCCGCGGCCTGTCTCGGGCCCAGGTCGGCATCATGTTGCCGGCCGGCGTCGCCGTCGTGGTCATGGCCGTGCTGCTCGACCGGATGATGACGGCCGTGGCCAGGCGCGACCCGCACGCGAAGCGCGGCAGGACCGACCTGCTCGCCGCCGGCGCGCTGGCCGCCGCCGGCCTGGCGCTCATCCCCGTGCTGCCGAAGGTCTGGCCGGAGACGCTCACGATCAACGTGGTCGCCGAGGTGAACGACGCCGTGCGCTGGGCCGAGGACAACTGGTTCACGGTGACGACGTGGATCAAGGACACGACCTCCCTCGTCCTGCTCAACCCGCTGGAGTCGCTGCTCACCTCCGCGCCGTGGTGGCTGGTCGCGCTGGCCGTGCTGGTCGTGGCCTGGCGGGTCAGCGGCCTGCGTCCCGCGCTCGTCGCGCTGGCCTGCCTGCTGGCGATCGCGCTGCTCGGGGTGTGGGAGCACACCATGCAGACGATGACCACGGTGGCCGTCGCGGTGCTGGTCGCGCTCATCATCGGCCTGCTGCTGGGCGTGGCCGCGGCCCGCTCGCCACGCTGGTCGGCCGTCCAGCGGCCACTGCTGGACGCCGCGCAGACCATGCCCGCGTTCGTGTACCTGCTGCCCGCGCTGGCACTGTTCGGGACGACCCGGTTCACCGCCATCTTCGCCTCCGTCATCTACGCGGTGCCGCCGGTGGTGCGCCTGGTCGAGGACGGCCTCAAGGCCGTGCCCGCCACGGTCGTCGAGGCGGCCGTCTCCGCCGGCTCCACCCCCGGCCAGCTTCTGTGGAAGGTGCAGTTGCCGATGGCCAGGCGGGCCATCCTGCTCGCGGCCAACCAGGGCATCGTGATGACGCTGGCCATGGTGGTCGTCGGCGCCCTGGTCGGGGCGGGGGCCCTCGGTTACGACGTGGTCACCGGGTTCTCCCAGCGGACCGACTTCGGGATGGGCTTCGTCGCGGGCATCGCGACCGTGCTCCTCGGAGTCATGCTCGACCGCATCACGCAGGGCGCCGACAGGCGTCCGTCCCCCCGAAAGAGGAAGTTCACATGAAGATTCGCCTGCTCGCAGGCTTCGTCGTTCTTGGGCTCGCCGCCGTGGGTTGTGGCGGCGCCACGGTCGATGCGACCTCCACCGCCTCGGCCCCCGCGGCCGGCTCCACCGCCTCCGCGTCCGGTGGCGGCACGGTGAAGATCGCGATCAACCCGTGGGTGGGGTACGAGGCGAGCGCGAACGTCGTCGCGTACCTGCTGAAGAACGAGCTCGGCTACACCGTCGAGCTGCCCGAGATCAAGGAGCAGCTCGCCTGGGAGGGCTTCCAGACCGGCGACGTGGACGTGATCATCGAGAACTGGGGTCACCCCGACCTGAAGAAGCAGTACATCGAGGAGAAGAAGGTCGCGCAGGAGGCGGGCTCCACCGGCAACAAGGGCGTGATCGGCTGGTACATCCCCAAGTGGATGGCCGACGAGCACCCCGACATCACCGACTACAAGGGCCTGAACAAGTACGCGGAGCTGTTCAAGACCTCGGAGTCGGGTGACAAGGGCCAGCTCCTGTTCGGCGACCCGTCGTACGTCAGCAACGAGGAAGCCCTGATCAAGAACCTCGAGCTGAACTACAAGGTCGTCGTCGGCGGCAGCGAGGCGGCCCTGATCAAGAGCGCCCAGCAGGCGCAGACGCAGAAGAAGGCGCTGCTGTTCTACTTCTGGGACCCGCACTGGCTGTTCAGCAAGACCCCCCTGGTCCGGGTCAACCTGCCTGCCTACACCGAGGGCTGCGACGCCGACCCCAAGAAGGTGGCCTGCGACTACCCGGAGATGGACCTCGACAAGATCGTGAGCACGAAGTTCGCGCAGACCGGCGGGAAGGCGTACGAGCTGGTCAAGAACTTCTCCTGGACCAACGAGGACCAGAACGCCGTCGCCGACGACATGACCAACAACGGCCTGAGCGGTGAGGACGCCGCCAAGAAGTGGGTCGAGGCGAACACCGCCAAGTGGCAGTCCTGGATCCCCAAGTGATCAGCTCGCGACCGCGGCCCCGCCCGGCGGGGCCGCGTGCCACCTGGGTCAGCGACACCTGGGTCGGCGTCACCTGGGTCAGGGCGCTCGCGGGGCCGCTGGCCGCGGCCCTGCTCCTGGCGGCCTGCTCCAGCGGCGAGCCGGCGACCACGGCCAAGGCCAAGGGCACGGTCAACATCGACATCCACGGCTGGGTCGGGTACGAGGCCCAGGCGGCGGTGCTGGCGTACCTGCTGGAGCACGAGCTGGGTTACAAGGTCAGCACGCGCCCGATGAAAGAGGAGCAGTCCTGGCGGGATTTCGAATCCGGCAAGGTCGATGTGATCGTGGAAACCTGGGGTCACAACGACCTGAAGAAGCAGTACATCGAGGAGAAGAAGGTCGCGTTGTCCGCCGGGCTGACCGGAAACAAGGGCGTGATCGGTTGGTACGTCCCCGAGTGGATGGCCAAAAAGTATCCCGATATTACGGACTACCGAAACCTCAATAAGTACGCGAGTCTCTTCCGGACCGAAAAGACCGGAAATCTCGGCCAGGTATTGGACGGCGACCCCTCATTCGTCACCAATGACGAGGCGCTCGTCCGGAACCTCAAGCTCAATTACAAGGTCGTCTACTCCGGCAGCGAGGACGCGCTCATCAAGGCGGCCCAGGCGGCGACGAAGAATCGGACGCCGCTGCTCATGTATTTCTACGAACCGCAATGGCTGTTCACCAAGGTCAAGCTCGTCAAGGTCGCGCTGCCGCCCTACGCCCTGGGCTGCGACGACGACACGGTCAGGGTCGCCTGCGACTACCCGCCGTACCTGCTGGACAAGATCGTCAGCCGGCGGTTCGCGGAGACGGGCGGGCAGGCGTACGAGCTGGTGCGCAACTTCAACTGGACCAACGACCACCAGAACACCGTGGCCAGCGACATGATCAACGAGAAGCTGAGCGCCGAGGACGCCGCACGGAAGTGGGTGGCGGAGAACAAGATCGTGTGGAAGGACTGGATCCCCCGGTGAGGTTCGACTTCGTCATCGTGGGCGGCGGCTCGGCCGGCTGCGCCCTGGCCAACCGGCTGAGCGCCGACCCCTCGACGTCCGTGCTGGTGCTGGAGGCGGGACGGCCCGACTACCTGTGGGACGTGTTCATCCACATGCCGGCCGCGCTGATGTTCCCGATCGGCAGCCGGTTCTACGACTGGAAGTACGAGTCCGAGCCCGAGCCGCACATGAACGACCGGCGCGTCTACCACGCCCGCGGCAAGGTCCTCGGCGGCTCCAGCAGCATCAACGGCATGATCTTCCAGCGCGGCAACCCGCTCGACTACGAGCGCTGGGCCGCCGATCCCGGCATGGAGCGCTGGGACTACGCGCACTGCCTGCCGTACTTCAAGCGCATGGAGAACTGCCTGGCCGACCCGGACACGCCCTTCCGCGGCGGGCGCGGCCCGCTGAAGCTGGAGCGCGGGCCCGCGCGGGGGCCGCTGTTCGAGGCGTTCTTCGAGGCGGTCCAGCAGGCCGGCCACCCGCTGACCGACGACGTCAACGGCTACCGCCAGGAGGGCTTCGCCGCCTTCGACCGCACCATCCACCGCGGCCGCCGCCTCAGCGCCGCCCGCGCCTACCTCCACCCCGTGCGGCACCGTCCCAACCTGACGGTCAGGACCCGGGCCTTCGTGGAGAAGGTGCTCTTCGACGGCACCCGCGCGGTCGGCGTGGTCTGCGACGGCCGGCGCGTGGACGCCTCGGAGGTCATCCTCTGCGGCGGGGCGATCAACACCCCGCAACTCCTCCAGCTCTCGGGGGTGGGCCCGAAGGCGCTGCTGGAGCCGCTGGGCATCGACGTCGTGCACGACCTGCCGGGCGTGGGCGAGAACCTCCAGGACCATCTGGAGGTCTACGTCCAGCACGCCTGCGGGCAGCCGGTCTCCCAGCAGCCCTCGCTGGCCAGGTGGCGACGCCCGTTCATCGGCGCGGACTGGCTCTTCCGCAGACGCGGCCCTGGGGCCACCAACCACTTCGAGGCCGGCGGCTTCATCCGCTCGAACGACGCCGCCGCCTACCCGAACCTGATGTTCCACTTCCTGCCGATCGCCGTCCGCTACGACGGCTCGGCCCCGGCGGGCGGGCACGGCTACCAGGTGCACATCGGCCCGATGTACTCCGACGCCCGCGGCTCGGTCCGCGTCGTGTCCGCCGACCCGCGCCGCAAGCCCGCCCTCCGCTTCAACTACCTGTCCACCGAGCAGGACCGCAGGGAGTGGGTGGAGGCGATCAGGCACGCCCGCGCGATCCTGTCGCAACCGGCGTGGGCCGGCCTGGACGCGGGCGAGATCTCACCCGGCCCGTCGGTGCGCACGGACGAGGAGATCCTCGCCTGGGTCGCCAAGGACGGCGAGACCGCCCTCCACCCGTCGTGCACCTGCGCGATGGGCACCGGCGAGACGGCGGTGGTGGACCCGGACACGATGCGCGTGCACGGCCTCGACGGGCTGCGCGTGGTGGACGCCTCGGCCATGCCGTACGTGACGAACGGCAACATCTACGCCCCCGTCATGATGCTGGCCGAGAAGTCCGCCGACCTCATCCTCGGCAACACCCCGCTGCCGCCCGAGCCGGTGGAGTTCTACCGGCACGGGTGAGCCGCTCAACGGTCCAGGCGCTGGTAGCGGCGTACCGACAGGACGAAGAACACCACCGTGATCAGCGCCGGCCACACCACGGCCATCGGCAGCGCGTGCCGGGCCACCCACGAGTCGCCGCCCCATCCGGGGTTGCCGAACAGCTCCCTGGCCGCCGCCACCGTGGACGACAACGGGTTCCACTCCGCGACGGCCCCCAGCCAGCCCGGCATCGTGCCGGGGGCGACGAAGGCGTTCGACAGGAAGCCGATCGGGAACTCCAGCGTCTGCACCGCCACCACCGCGCCCGGGTCCCTGGTGAGCAGGCCCAGGTACATGCCGGCCCAGAGCAGCGCGAAGCGCAGCAGCAGGAGCAGGCCCACCGCCCCGAGCGTGCCCGAGAGGGTGGCGGGCCGCCAGCCGACCGCCAGACCGCAGGCCAGCAGCCCGGCCAGGACGACGACCGAGTGCAGCAGGTCGGCGATGGCCCGGCCGATCAGGACCGCCGAGGGGGCCATGGGCATCGAGCGGAAGCGGTCGGTGACGCCCTTGGAGGCGTCGGTGGCGACGGCGATCATGGTGCTGCTCAGGCCGAACAGCATCGTCATGCCGTACATGCCGGGCATGAGGAAGGCGAAGTAGTCCGCCCCGTCGGGCACCTTCACCGCCCCGCCGAACAGGTAGCCGAAGGCGAGGGTGATGACGACGGGGAAGACGACCCCGAAGACGACGGTCATGGGCTGGTTGGCCCAGTGGATCAGGTCGCGGCGGGCGACCGTCCAGCCGTCGGCCAGCGCCCATCGCGCTCGCGTCACGGGGCTGTCCAGGGTGGTCACGGTCATGGGCGGACGCCTCCGGCTTCGGTGAGGTTCAGGAAGACTTCGTCGAGGGTCGGGCGGCGGACGGCGACGTCCTCGGCCTCGATGCCGGCCGCCGCGAGCGCGGTGAGCACCTCGGTGAGGGACCGCACCCGCTCGTTCACCGGCCCGCGCACGTGCCGGGTGTCCCGGTCGAGCTCCACCGGCCCCGACGCCACCCCGCCGATGATCTCGGCGGCCCGCTCCAAATGCTCCGGATCGCGGACGACCACGTCGAGCTGGTCGCCGCCGATCCGGGACTTGAGTTCGTCGGGCGTGCCCTCGGCCACCACCCGGCCGGCGTCGATCACCGAGACGCGGTCGGCGAGCTGGTCGGCCTCCTCCAGGTACTGGGTGGTCAGCAGCACCGTGGTGCCGTCGGAGACCAGCTCGCGCACCGACCGCCAGACCTCGGCGCGGCTGCGCGGGTCGAGGCCGGTGGTCGGCTCGTCGAGGAACAGCACGGGCGGCGCGAGGATCATGCCGGCCGCCAGGTCGAGGCGGCGGCGCATGCCGCCCGAGTACTCCTTGGCCGGGCCCGGGTGCTCCAGGCCGAACCGTTCCAGCAGCTCGGCCGCCCTCGACCGGGACTGGACCGCGCTCAGGTGGCAGAGCCGGCCGAACAGCTCCAGGTTCTGCCGCCCGGTGAGCAGCTCGTCCACCGCCGCGTGCTGGCCGACCAGCCCGATGTTGCGGCGTACCTGGCGGGGCTGGGTGGTCACGTCGAACCCGGCCACCTCCGCGCGCCCGCCCGACGGGCGCAGGAGCGTGGTCAGGATGCGCACGGCCGTGCTCTTGCCTGCCCCGTTGGGGCCGAGCAGGCCGCGGACCGTGCCACGGCGCACGTCCAGATCGATGCCGTCCAGCGCCGCCTTCTCGCCGTACGACTTGCGCAGACCCTGCGCGAGTACCGCTGACATGCAGCCTCCCTGTGAATCGTACGGCGTACCGTACACAATACGGACGATCCTGGCAACCGTACGGTGTACCGTACGAGGGTGACTGTTGAGTACCCGGGGCGCGGCGACCCCGCGCGCAGCCTGGCGCTGCTCTGGCGGACCAGCGAGCGCACCAGCCGCAAGGGCAAACCGGAGCTGAGCGTCGACCGCATCGTGCGCGCCGCCATCGCGCTGGCCGACGCCGAAGGGCTGGCGGCGCTGTCCATGCGCCGCGTGGCCGAGCGCCTGGGCGTCGGGACGATGTCGCTCTACACGTACGTGCCGGGCAAGCCGGAACTGCTCGACGTCATGCTCGACGAGGTCTACGGCGAGACTCCCCGGCCGGAGGACGTGCCGGGCTGCTGGCGCGGCAGGCTGGAGCGGATCGCCAGGGAGAACTGGGCCCTCTACCTGCGCCACCCGTGGTTGCTGCAGGTGGCCGCGGCCCGCCCGGTGCTCGGCCCCAACGCCACGGCCAAGTACGACTACGAGCTGCGCGCGATCGACGGCATCGGCCTGTCGGACCTGGAGATGGACTCGGTGATCACGCTGATCACCGGCTTCGTGCACGGCACGGCGCGGGGCGCGGTGGAGAGCGCGCAGGCCGAACGCGTGACGGGGATCAGCGACGAGCAGTGGTGGGCCGCGCACGCGCCCTTCCTCAGCCGGATCGCCGACGCCACCCGCTACCCCACGGCCTCCCGGGTGGGCCAGGCCGCGGGCGAGGAGCTCAACGCGGCCTACAGCCCCGAGCACGCCTTCGAGTTCGGGCTACGCCGCGTGCTCGACGGCATCGAGGCCCTGATCGACCAGCGCGACCCCACCACCTGACAGCCCATTTCGCGAACGGGCGGCGGGCGCGTCTCAGGCTGACAGCGCGTTCTCGTAGGCGAGCATCGTGTCCACGAACAGGCGGCGCTGCTGCGGCGTGAGCGGCTCCAGCGCGCGCCGCCACGCCTGGGCGCCGTAGCCGAGCCACTCGTTGATCGCGTCCTGGCGCCGCTCGGCGATGCTGACGATCGTCCGGCGGCGGTCGGCGTCGTCCTCGCGCCGCTCCAGCACGCCCTTGCGGCTCAGCTCCCCCACCATCAGGCTGACCGTCGCGGGCGCCACCTCCAGCCGCCCGGCCAGTTCGTTGACCGTCATCGGGCCGTCGAACAGCAGGTACGACAGCAACGACAGGTGCCGGGGCGCCAGCGACAATGACTGCAGTTCCTCGGGCACCTTCAGCCGCTTGGCCCGCCCCACCATGCGCGGCATCAGCAGCAGCAACGTCCTGATCCCGTCGTCCACGCCCAAGCCGTCAGTCGCCATGCCCACAGGATAGTGACCGGTGGACGTCCCTAGTGGACGGCCGACGAGCGCAGCCGTACGACGTGCTCGACCAGCGAGATCAGCGTCGCCTTGACCGACTCCCGGTTGCGCGCGTCGGTACGCACGATGGGCACCTGCGGCGACAGCGCGAGCGCCTCCCTGACCTCCCCGTCGGAGTGCGGGAACTGGCCGTCCCAGCCGTTGATGCCGACCACGAACGGCAGCTTGGCCTCTTCGAAGTAGTCGATGGCCGGGAAGCTGTCGGCCAGGCGGCGCGTGTCGAGCAGCACCACCGCGCCGATCGCGCCGCGTACGAGGTCGTCCCACATGAACCAGAAGCGGTGCTGACCGGGCGTGCCGAACAGGTAGAGGATCAGGTCGCGGTCGAGCGAGAGGCGGCCGAAGTCCATCGCCACGGTCGTGGTCTGCTTGTTCGGCGTCAGGCCGAGGTCGTCGATGCCCGCGGACGCGTCGGTCATGACCGCTTCGGTCGTGAGCGGGAGGATCTCGGACACCGCCCCCACGAACGTCGTCTTGCCGACGCCGAAGCCGCCGGCGACCACGATCTTCGTCGAGGTGAGGCCGGCGCTAGAGCCTGCGTAGTCCACTGAGCACCCTTTCGAGCATGTTGAGGTCTGGCTGCCCCTGGCTGAGGCGTGGCTGGTGCAGGCGGACGAGCCCTTCGTCGGACATGTCCGCCACGAGCACCCTGGCCACGCCCAGCGGGACGCGGAGCAGGGCCGAGATCTCGGCGACCGACCGGAACGACCTGCACAGTTGCATGATGGTCGCCTGCTCGGGGGTGAGCAGGGCCATCTCGTCGTCCGGGATCGACATGGACGAGATCAGCGTCTCCATCGCGATCTGGTAACGCGGCTCCGATCGGCCGCCCGTCATCGCGTAAGGACGGAACAGGGGTTCTTCGTCCCCGGTCCCGTCAGAGCCGTACACGGCCCGCTCCCCTCAGTTCCATCACATCTACCGGGTCCTGGCGGCCTGGAGTTCCGCGCGCAGGGCGGGCGTGAGCGCTTGCCCAGCCCTGTCTACCAGCAACGTCATCTGGTATGCCACCAGGCCCATGTCACAATCCGGACCCGCCAGAACCGTCAGCACGGACCCGTCGCTGATCGCCATGACCAGCAGCAGGCCGCGCTGCATCTCCACGACGGTCTGCGTCACCGCGCCGCCCTCGAACACCCTGGACGCACCGACGGTCAGGCTCAGCAGGCCGGCGGAGACCGCGGCGAGCTGGTCGGCCCGGTCCGGAGGGAAGCCCTCCGAGGTGGCCAGGCAGAGCCC
Organism: Nonomuraea sp. MG754425; assembly: GCF_021699195.1. Lineage (GTDB taxonomy): Bacteria > Actinomycetota > Actinomycetes > Streptosporangiales > Streptosporangiaceae > Nonomuraea. The sequence goes on from NZ_SSXE01000003.1 coordinate 36,759, forward strand.
GTCCGCGGAGACCACGACGGCGTGCGCGACTCCGGGCGTGTTACGGACGAAGTCGGTGATCAGCCAGTCGAACTTGTGCGCCTCATGGCTAAGGGTTGTCACGCATCCTCCCCGGCGGGACGCTTACTCACTCTTGTCCTCCTGTCCACGTACTTCCTGGCGGCCCCGTCGCACACCCTGCTGGAAGCCGGCCATCCGGCTGCGCATCCGGTCCGCTGAGACCGGAGGCACCGGTGCCTGCGGCTGCGGCTGCTGCTGCGCGGGCCGGCTGGCCGTGCCCGGCACCAGGTTGGCCTTGGGGGTGCGCTTGGGGAGCCCGGCGGCGGTGACGCCGCCGAGGCTGGGCTCGCTGGCTCTGGCCGCCGCCTGCCATCCGGCGTCGGCGGCCGTTCGCCACGATTCCTCCCCAGAGGGTACGGCCTGCGCGGGTGTGGAATGATCCACACCCTCGGGCTGCTCCGCGTCCGCGTTCTCCGGCTTGCGGAACCAGGCCGACTCGACCGCCGCGAAGATCGGCAGGAACTCCTCCTGCTCCTGCTCGAGCGCGGACACCTCCACGGCCGGTATCGGCTCGGACCGGCGGACGTCGTTCGTCGGATACGACGGAGCCGGCGTCTGGAACGCGCCATTACCAGACGGGAGGGAAGGCGAGCTGGGGTACGAGAGGTAGCCCTGGGAGTCGTGGGAGGCCGGCCGGCTGCGGTAGGAGCCGCCGTCGGTGTCGGCGGTGAAGCCGGCGATCCCGGCGCGGCCGGGGTCGGAGTGGAACGAGGGGGGCCGGGGCGTGCCGGGCGTGCTGTCGTAGGTCCGGCCGGGCGTGCCCGGCGCGGGCGGGACCCCGTCGGACCCGCCGGGCCCGGACGGCGCTCCCGCGTGCCGGGGCCGCCCGCCCTCGAACGGCCCCTGCCCGCCGGCCGCGGCGTCGAAGGAGTCGAAACTGGCGAACGACCTGAACGTGCCGTTCGAGCCCGGGGCGGGGGCCGGCGTCGAGGACGTGAGCGGCCCGGAGCGGCCGGGCACGGTGCCGCCGCCGAACGCGGGCCGCTGCGGCAGCGGCTGCTGTGTCCCGTCGGCGATGAGCGCGGGCGGCAGCAGCACCATGGCGACCAGGCCGGCGCCCTCGTTCTTGCGCAGGTGCACCCGGATGCCGTGCCGCAGCGCCAGGCGGCCGACCACGAACAGGCCCATGCGCCGGGAGACCGACACGTCCACGACGGGGGGTTCGGCCAGGCGGCGGTTGGCCTCGGCCAGTTCGTCCTCGGTCATGCTGATGCCGGTGTCGCTCACCGCGAGCATCGCGCCGCCGCCCTCGACGAGGCTGCTGGTGACCACGACCTGGGAGTTGCTCGGGGAGAACTGGATCGCGTTCTCGACCAGCTCGGCGACCAGGTGGACCAGGTCGTTGGCGCTGCTCCCGAGCACGGACGTGGCACGGTGCACCTTGATCTGGACGCGCTCGTAGCCCTCGACCTCCGACAGCGCGGCGCGTACGACGTCGACCAGCTTGGCCGGCTGGCTGCGCCGGCGGGTGGCGTCGTGGCCGGCCAGGACCAGCAGGTTCTCGGAGTTGCGGCGCATGCGGGTGGCCAGGTGGTCGAGCTTGAACAGGTCGGCCAGCCGGCCGCCGTCCTGCTCGCCCTTCTCCAGGCCGTCGATCAGCGAGATCTGCCGCTCGACCAGCGTCTGGGTGCGGCGCGAGAGGTTGACGAACATCGAGCTGATGTTGCTGCGCAGCTCGGCCTCCTCACCCGCCAGGCGCACGGCCTGCCGGTGCACCTGGTCGAAGGCGCGGGCCACCTCGCCGATCTCGTCGTTGCCCTCGATCTCGATCGGCCGCACGTCGCGCACGGTCGCGTCGCCGCTGACGCGCAGCCGGCGCACCACGTCGGGCAGCCGGAACCCGGCCACCTCCAGCGCCTCGGTACGCAGCCGGCGCAGCGGCCCGACCATGGAGCGGGCGATGGCGACGGTGAGCAGCAGCACGACGATCAGCAGCGCCACGATCAGGGAGCCCGCGATGATCGCGTTGCGCGACTCGGCGGAGCGCAGCTCCTGGCTGCGCAGGCCCACCCGTTCGGCCAGGTCCTTCTCGATACCCTGCAGCACCTCGATCGCGGCGGTGTTGTCCTTGAACCACTCCTCGCGCTCCGCCCTGGCGGAGATGAGGTTGTCCGTGATGCGGGCGCCCGGCGCCCGGCCGCTGACCAGCACGACCGCGCGCGCCTTGGTGAGCTGGACGCGGACGTACTCCTGCTTGGAGGTCAGCGCCTTGGACAGCGCCAGCCCGAACTCGACGCCGGCCTCGGCCCCGACGGTGGCGATCTCGGCCTGCTGGCGGGCGTTGGAGGCGATGAACTGTTCGACGTCCTTGGCGTCGGCGCTGTTGGGGTTATAGGAGTTCTGGATGAGCTGGACGCGCTGGCGGGACATCTCCTCCTTGGCCGCGGCGAGCGCGCTCAGGGCGCGGAACTGGCCGACGATCTGGGAGTCGTCCGACATCAGCGCCAGCTCGTCGTGCAGGTTGAGCAGGGTGTCGGTGAGGAAGTCGTACCGGATGGTGTCGGTCTGGCCCTCGATCCTGATCTTGGGCAGCCGGCTCAGGTCGTACTTCGCCTGGGCCGCGGCCTTGACCACGCGGGGGCCGTAGGCGTCGTCGATGGCGTCGAGGTCGGTCCGTACGGTCTTGACCAACCCGTCCACGGCCGCCTTGCGCTGCGTGAGGTCGTCGGCGAGTTGCTTGCGCAGCGCGCGGTTGGCGCCGATCCAGCCTCCCGTGTCACGCTCCAGCCCGATCGCCTGCACCAGGTCGCGGATGCGGCCGGCCTGCTCGGCCGCGATCGCCGTCCGGTCGTGGACGTCGATGGTCTGCACCGACTCCACCACGCGTGTTCCCCCGAGCACGACGGCGGCGATGGTGGGCACCAGGATCAGCGCTGTGAGTCGCCACCGCACCCGCCAGTTCCGCAGGCCGAGCCGTGACAGCGACCGTTTTCCGCGCATTCGCCGCGCGGCTGGGTCGCCGCCCGCATTCCCCGTAGTCACCGCTCCCGCTACCCCTCAATCGTCCCGCCCGCGACGGGTCATGAATCGTCCACAACGTATCCGGCGTACCTGACTTATCAGGCATATCGGACATAATCGTTACAAACGTGACCGGTAGTCGTGTGCTGTTGGTTATCGCAGTGCGGCAAGGACTTGATCGCGGACTTGCGCCCTCTGCGCGTCGTCGGTGAGGGGGCGACCAGCGCGGTCCACGACGTAGAAAACGTCCACTGCCTCCGCGCCGAGAGTCTCCACGCGGGCGGCCCTCACGTCAAGACCACACTCACCGAACGCCCGTCCAATACGCCACAGAAGTCCCGGCCTGTCATGGGCCCTGACTTCCACCACCGTGGCGGTCGCGGAGGCGTCATCGACCAACGTCACCCGGGGTGGAGCGACGGGCACCCGCGGCGGCCTGAGCGAGCGGGTACGGCGGGCCAGCCGCTGTTCGATGTCAAGACGCCCAGCAAGGACGAGACGGAGATCGGCCTCCAGGGTCGCGGGATCGGGCGGGGACCCGTACTCGGGGATGACGGAGAACTCGATCACCGCCGTGGACCCGGCGGAGGCGGACGAGGCGGAGCGCACGACGAGCCGGTGCGCGGACAGCACACCCGCCGCGCTCCACAACAGGCCCACGCGGTCGGGCGCGACGACCGTGACCGCGCCCCCGTTCACGCGGACCGCGCCGCCGCCGTGCCGGGCCAGCGACGCCTGCTCGGCCGACAGGGTGGGCGGCTTGGGCGGCGGAGACCCCGCCAGCACCGACCTGACGCGGCGCACCAGGTCGGCCACCAGGCCGGCCTTCCAACTGTTCCAGGCGGCCGGGCCCGTCGCGTGCCCGTCGGCGACCGCCAGCGCGGCCAGCAGGTCGAGCACCTCACGCGAGCCGACGGTCGCCGCGACCTTCTCGATCGTGACGGGGTCGTCGAGATCCCTGCGGGTAGCGGTCTCGGGCAGCAGCAGGTGGTGGCGTACGACGGTGGCCAGCGTCTCGACGTCGGGGGCCGGCAGGCCGATCCTGGTCGCGATGTCGCGCACCACGACCTCGCCGGTCGCCGAGTGGTCACCCGGCCAGCCCTTGCCCACGTCGTGCAGGAGCGCCGCGATCAGCAGGAGGTCGGGACGGGAGACCTCGCGGGTGTGGCTGGCGGCGTTCGCGGCGGCCTCGATCAGGTGGCGGTCGACCGTGAAGCGGTGGATCGGGTTGCGCTGCGGGCGGTGGCGCACCCGCTCCCAGTCAGGGAGCAGCTTGACAAGGATGCCCGCCTGGTCGAGCTCCTCCCACACGGGCACGGCGGCGCGGCCCGCGCCGAGGATCGACACCAGCGCGTCACGCGCCTCCTCCGGCCACGGCACCGGCATCGGCGGCGACTGAGCTGCGAGCATCGAGACGGTGGCGGGCGAGAGCGGCAGCCCGGAATCGGCCGCCGCGGCGGCGGCGCGCAGCACCAGGACCGGGTCCTTGCGCGGGTTGACCCCCCTGGCCAGCACCACCTCCCCGGCGTGCTCGACCACGCCGTCGGCCAGCGGGCGGCGGCCACGCGGGGCCGGCCCTGACACCAGCCTGTCAACGGTGCGCCAGGTGGCGTCGAAAGCGTGGGAGACGGTGCGGCCGGCCTCGGCCAGCCTGCGCATCAGCGCCTCGGCGTCCAGCAGGCCGAGCAGCCCGGCGACCGCGTCCTGCTCCTGCAGCACCAGCCGGTCGGTGCCGCGGGCGGTGACGACGTGCAGCGCGTGCCGCACGTCGAGGATGAACTCGTACGCCTCCCGCGCCCGGGGGCCGGGGGCCGAGGCGACCCAGGCGGCGGCCACGGCCTGCATCGCCTGCACGTCGCGCAGCCCGCCGCGGCCGTCCTTGAGATCGGGCTCCAGCAGGAAGGCCAGCTCGCCGCTGTTCTGGGCCCGCTTGTCGGCCGCGTCACGCAGTTCGCCGAGCCTGCGCCGGGAGTCGGCGCGCCACTCGGCCAGCACCGCTTCCCTGGCCTTCCTGGTCAGGTCGGGGTCGCCGGCCACGTGCCGGGCCTGGATGAGGCCGAGCACGGCCTTGAGATCCTGCCGGGCGACCGAGACCGCCTCTTCCACCGTGCGTACGGAGTGGTCGAGGTTGGCCGCCGAGTCCCAGATCGGATACCAGATCCGGTCGGCGATCCGGGCCACGTCCGCCCGGCCGTTGTGCAGCAGCACCAGGTCGAGGTCGCTGCCGGGCGCCAGCTCGCCCCTGCCGAGACTTCCGACGGCGACCAGCGAGACGTGGTCTCCGTCGCTCGCCGTGCGGAACAGATCCTTGAGCCAGCGATCGGTGTCCGCGGTCCGCTCCTTGCGGGCCGCGGCGTACGAACGGGCCTCTCCCCTCACTGTCGTGCCCCCTTGCCCGGCTCCGCCCGGACGCCGTCGTCCGGGCATCGCCACGGATCCGTGGTGGAGTCCCTGCCCTGCCTCGCCAGGACGCCGTTGTCCTGGCGCGGCCTCGTAACGAGGGTCACAGGGCTTCGGGACCCCGTTCTCCCGTACGCACTCGGATGACGGTGTCGACCGGGACCGACCACACCTTGCCGTCGCCGATCTTGCCGGTGTGCGCCGCCTTCACGATGACGTCGATCACGTCCTCGGCGTCATCCTCTTCGGCGAGGACCTCCAGCCGGACCTTCGGGACCAGGTCGACCTGGTACTCCGCGCCGCGGTAGACCTCGGTGTGGCCGCGCTGGCGACCGTAGCCGCTCGCCTCGCTGACCGTCATTCCCTTGATGCCGAACTGTTCCAGCGCGGCTTTCACGTCATCCAGTTTGAAGGGCTTGATGATCGCCGTGATGAGCCTCATGCGTCCACCTTCTTCGTGGCGGTTGCGGGGACCGGACCGTTGGGGGAGCTCACGCCGGAGGCGTGAACGGTGCCGAGGTCGTAGCCGGTCTCGGCGTGCGTGGTGATGTCGATGCCGGTGATCTCGTCCTCGGTGGCGACGCGGAAGCCCATCGTCTTGTCGATGATCTTGGCGATCACCCACGTGATGACGAAGGAGTAGCCGCCGACCGCGACGGGGCCGAGCACCTGCAGCCCGAGCTGACCGAAGCCGCCGCCGTAGAACAGGCCCTCGCTCTGCTGGTCGAGGAAGGGGTAGGCGGCCAGGAAGCCGAGCGAGACGGCGCCGACGACACCGCCGACCAGGTGCACCCCGACGACGTCGAGGGAGTCGTCGAAGCCCAGCTTGTACTTCAGGCCCACGGCGTAGGCGCAGATCGCGCCGGCGAGCAGGCCGATGACCATCGCGGCCCAGGGGTCGACGAAACCACAGGCCGGGGTGATGGCGACCAGACCGGCCACCGCGCCGGAGGCCGCACCGAGGCTGGTGGCGTGCCCGTCGCGGATCTTCTCCACCACGAGCCAGGCGCCCACGGCCACCGCGGTGGCGACCTGGGTGTTGAGGAAGGCCAGGCCGGCGGTGCCGTCCACGGCCAGTTCCGAGCCGGCGTTGAAGCCGAACCAGCCGAACCACAGCAGTGCCGCGCCGAGCAGGACCAGCGTCAGGTTGTGCGGGCGCATCGGCTCCTTGCGCCAGCCGTGCCGCTTGCCCAGCACCAGCGCGAGCGCCAGCGCCGCGGCTCCGGCGTTGATGTGGACGACCGTGCCGCCCGCGAAGTCCTCGATGCCCATGGTGTTGAGCCAGCCGGTGCCCCACACCCAGTGCGCGACCGGGAAGTAGACGACCGTGGCCCAGATCACGGTGAACAGCATCCACGCGCCGAACTTCGCCCGGTCCGCGATGGCGCCGCTGATCAGCGCCACCGTGATGATGGCGAACGTCATCTGGAAGGTGGAGAAGACGAGGCTCGGCATGCCGGTGCCGTCGTCCTTGGTCGCGGTGTCCACCAGGCTCTGCAGGCCCAGTGCGTCGAAGCCGCCGACGAACGTGTTGATCGCGGAGCTGGGGTTGTCGGTGAAGGCGAGGGAGTGCCCGAACAACATCCAGGTGATAGTTACGGTGACGATGGCGCCGAACGACATCATCATCATGTTCAGGACACTCTTGGCCCTGGTCATGCCCCCGTAGAAGAACGCGAGGCCCGGAGTCATCAACAGCACCAACGCGGTGGCCGCTAGCATCCAGGCAGTCGTGCCGCTGTCGATCTTCACGACGCGACCCTCCTTACATGTGACGTGTTGCCACAGCGTGTTCGCCCGGGGTTTCGTGGCTCGACCAGGTGTGTTTCACATTCGTGAATCTCGCCACACTGGTGTTTCGGGTGCGTTTCGGGCATCTCACAGGGCCATTTTCCGCAATGCCAAACGGCTCATGCCATACTTAGGCTTGCCTTACCTAACCGATCAAGGAATGCCCATGCGCCTCCGCCTGGCGATCGCCGCCATGCTTCCCGTACTCGCCCTCACCGCGTGCGGGACCTCGTCCACCACCGAGGACGCGGGTCCCACCCGCACCGTCAAGCACGCCATGGGCGAGACCAAGGTGCCCATGGCCCCGAAACGGGTCGTCGTGCTCGACACCGACAAGCTCGACACGATGGTCTCCCTCGGCCTCGTCCCCGTCGGCGCGGCGCAGGCCCAGGAGAACCAGACCTGGCCCGACTACCTCGGCCCGAGCCTGTCGGCCACCAAGCCGGTTGGCACCCTCCAGCAGGTCAACATCGAGGCCGTCATGGCGCTCAAGCCGGACCTCATCCTCGGCTCCAAGTTCCGCCAGGAAGCCTTCTACGACAAGCTGTCCAAGATCGCGCCGACCGTCTTCACCGAGCGGGTCGGCGTGACGTGGAAGGAGAACTTCCTGCTCGACGCCGAGGCGCTGGGCAAGAAGGACCAGGCGCAGCAGCTCATGACCGGCTACGAGACACGGGCCAAGGAAGTGGGCGCCAAGTTCTCGAAGCTCGAGGTCGGCATCGTGCGCTTCATGCCGACCGAGATCCGCCTGTACGGCCCCGAGTCGTTCAGCGGCATCGTGGTGGGCGACGCCGGCATCCCGAGGCCGCAGCCGCAGCAGCTCGCCGACCAGGACGACAAGCGCTTCGGCAAGATCAGCCAGGAGAACATCGCGAAGGGCGACGCCGACGCGATCTTCTACAGCGCGTACGGCGAGGCGGCGGCCAAGTCGCAGGCCGAGGTCACCGGCGGGCCGCTGTGGAAGAACCTCGGCGCGGTCAAGTCGGGCCACGCCTTCAACGTGGACGACGAGATCTGGATGCTCGGCATCGGCGTCACCGCGGCCGGCAAGATCCTCGACGACCTGGACAAGCACCTGACGGCGCTCGCCTGACCCGCGAGCCGAAACCCGGCCGACACGCGGCCTGCACCCGGCCGACCTCCGCCGGCCGGGTCACGCCCGGCCTGACGGCCGGCGGTACCTGGCCCGGTCGGCCTCCGCCGGCCGAGACGCCCGCCTGACAGCCGGCGGCTGACACGCGACGCCCGGCCGAGCCGCGCCCCGGGTGGGGTCAGGCGGCGGCGGTGGCCATCTTGCGGAGCCGGGCCAGCGCGTCGCGCTCGATGCGCCGGGCGCGGTCGCGGCCGATGCCGTAACGCTCGCCGACCTCGGTCAACGTGTGCTCGCGGCCGTCGACGAGCCCGTAGCGCCAGCGCAGCATCTCGCTCATCGGGCCGTCGAGCCCGGTCAGCCACTCCTCGAGCCGCTCGCGCTCCAGGATGTCGATGGCCTGCTGCTCGGGGTCGGCCCACGTCTCGTCGGCGATCATGTCGCCGAGCTCGGTCTCGTCCTCGTCGCCCACCCCGAGTTGGAGGGACACCGGGTCGGACGCCCAGCGCCGCAGCTCGCGGACCCGCTCGATGGGCAGGTCGAGCATCCCGGCGAGGTCGTCGTCGGTGGGCTCGGCGTCGAACTCCGCCAGCATGTCCCGGCGGACCCGCATCAACCGGGTCATCTGCTCCCCCGCGTGCGTGGGCAGGCGGACCGGACGGGCCTGTTCGTGGATGGCCCGGCCGACCGACTGCCTGATCCACCACGTGGCGTAGGTGGAGAACTTGTACCCCCGGCGGTAGTCGAATTTCTCCACCGCGCGGACCAGGCCCAGGTTCCCCTCCTGGACCAGGTCGATCAGCGGCATCCCCCGCCCCGAGTACTTCCTGGCCACCGCCACCACCAGGCGCAGGTTGGCCTGGATGAACTCGTCCTTGGCCCGCTGGCCCGAGATGGCCAGCCGCTCGAGCTCCTCGTCGGCCGCGTCCCCGATGCGCGGCTCCGAGCCCCCGCCGTCGAGCAACTGCTCCGCGAAGAGACCCGCCTCTATCCGCTTGGCGAGCTCCACCTCTTCCTCTGCCGTGAGCAGTGGGACCCGGCCGATCTCGGCCAGGTATGTCCCCAGCAGATCGCGGTCAGCGACGTGCTGCTCCTGCGTGCGACTCCCCGTAGGCCTTGCCATCCCCAGGCACCTCGTTCCGCAGCTCCGTACTTACCCGGCCAACGTCCGGCCAGGGGCAAAGATTCCCTAAAGCACTACGTCTGCGGGATGGTTCTGGATGTCCTCCTCAAGGAGGAGAGCACGACGAAAGACCTGGTGAGCAAGGAAAAGCGGGTGCGGAACGCGGGGAACGGGCGGGCCGGCGCGCTGCGACGAGCCTACGTCCGTGCCGCGCCGCGCGCGGCCCCCGGCGGGTCTTCTCCTCAGTCGACCCGGCCGCCCCTGGGCCGCAGGGTCAGCTCGGTGAGGTGGGCGTCGGGCCCGGCGGTGAGGACGCCGAGCACCGCCCTGGCCACGGTCTGCGGCGTGAGGTACTTCTCGGGCTCGAACGCGCCGCCCTCGAAGGCGCGGACCTCGCGCTGCATGTCGGTGGCGGTCCGGCCCGGGTAGACGGTGGTGACCCGGAGCGCGGGCTCCTCGAGCCGCAGCGCGTCGGCGAACGCCTTGAGCGCGAACTTGCTGGCCGCGTACGAGGCCCAGTCGGGGTTGGCCCGCTGGCCGGAGCCCGAGTTGACGCACACCACGTGCCCGCCGGCCGACCGGAGGGCGGGCAGCAGGAGCCGGGTCAGCTCGGCCACCGCGACCACGTTCACCTCCAGGGTCTGACGCCACACGTCGGCGTTCTGGTCGGCGATCCGGCCCAGGACGCTGACTCCGGCACTGTGCACGAGCACGTCGAGCCGCTCGATGCCCTCGACGTCGGCCGCCGTGACCCGGGTCAGCTCCACCGGCCAGGGCCGCGCGCCGGGCAGTCCGGCGGCCAGCGCGGCCAGCGCCGCCTCGTCGCGCCCGCCGAGGAGCACGTCATGGGTCGGGGCGAGGGCCGTGGCGACGGCCGCGCCGACGCCTTTGGAGGCGCCGGTGACCAGCGCCTTCGGTCGATCAGTCATGGGAGGCAGCTTATTGAGGCCGGGCGGCCGGCGCGGCCGTCGGCAGGGCAGCTCGGTGCCCGGCGGGGCGGCGGGGCGGCGCGGTCGCCGGCGGGGCGGCGCTCACTGGGGGAGGTCGCCGGGCAGGAAGGTGCCGGTCTCCTCGGTCATCCGCTCGTACTCGTCGAGTCTGGCCCGGGTGCGCAGCGGGGCGGCGTCGGCCATCGCCTCGACCAGGGCCATGGCCAGCGCCAGCGGCGCCGCGTGCGAGTCGAACACGAGCCGGTCGCCCACGGGTGCGTCCAGCACGATCTCGGCGGGGAAGTCGGGCCTGTCGGTGATGGCGACGATGCGCAGCCCGAGCTTGGCGGCGTACTCCAGCCCGTGCAGCGCCTCCGCCGGGTAGCGCGGCAGCACCACGGCCACCGCCCACTCAGCTCCCGCCCGGCGGGCCGCGTGCAGCCCGTCGGTCAGCTCGGAGCCGCCGTGGGTGAACAGCCGCACGTCGGGGTGGATGCGGCGGGCGTAGTAGGCGAAGGTGGTGGCCAGGCCGCACGAGACGCGCAGCCCGAGCACGGGCAGCGGCTCGGTCGCGGCGAGTTGCTCGCCCAGCTCCTTGAGCGGCAACGCCGCCAGGCGCTCCCTGACCCGGGCGAGGTTGCGGATCTCGCAGTCGATGGCGCCGCGCAGCAGCGTGTCCCACGGCGCCTCGGCTCCGCCCAGCACCATCGGCCGCAGCGCCTGCCGCATCTCGGGGTAGCCGGTGAAGCCCAGCACCATGGCGAACCGGGTCACGGAGGGCTGGCTGACCCCCGCCCGCTCGGCCAGCTCGACGCTGGACAGGAAGATCGCCTCGTCCAGGTGCTCGCTGAGGTACTGCGCGATCCTGCGTTGCACGGGTGACAGGCTCCGGCCGTCCAGGAGCAAGTCGAGCCCACCGTGATATCCGTCCGCCACGCCACGCTTCAACGTCGCCGGCCCGGCATTCTCATCCCGGCCGGTCGGGGGGACCGGCCGGGGAGCGGGGTCAACCGGTCAGGAACTGGGTGGCGGCCAGCTCTCGGTACAGTTCGTCGGCGCCCACGAGTTCGTCGTGGGTGCCCGTCGCCCGTACGCCGCCGCCCTCCATGACGACGATCCGGTCGGCGCCGGTCACCGTGGACAGGCGGTGCGCGATGACCAGCACGGTGGTCTCCTCGGCGACCTCGGCGATGACCTCGCGCAGGCGCAGCTCGTTGACCGCGTCGAGCTGCGAGGTGGCCTCGTCGAGCAGCAGCAGCCTGGGCTTGCGCAGCAGCGCCCTGGCGATGGCCACGCGCTGCCGCTCGCCGCCCGACAGCAGCACGCCGCGGTGCCCGACCGCCGTGTCCAGGCCGTCCGGCAGCCTGGACACCAGGTCGTCGAGCCGGGTGCGCGCGACGGCCCTCAGAAGTTCCTCCTCCGTCGCGTCCCGGGCGGCGAAGAGCAGGTTCTCCCGCAGGGTGCCGGCCAGCACGGGCGCGTCCTGCTCGACGTAGCCGAGCGCGGCGCGCAGCTCGCCGAGCGGCCAGTCGCGGATGTCCCTGCCGTCGATGCGGATCGTGCCGGACTGGTGCTCGTAGAAGCGTTCGAGCAGGGCGAACACCGTGGACTTGCCCGCGCCGGACGGCCCCACCAGCGCGGTCAGCCCGCCGGGCGGCACCTCGAAGCTCACGCCGTCGTGCACGACGGGCCGGTCGTCGCCGTAGCGGAAGACCACGTCCTGGAAGGTCAGCCCGGCCGGTCGCCCGGCGCCGGGCGTCTCGGTGGTCGCCGCCTCGGCGGGCAGGTCCTCGATCTCCTTGATCCGCGCCAGTGCGGCCAGCCCCTGCTGCAACTGCACCCCGCCCTGGACGAGCTGCCCGATCGGCGGCACCAGGTAGAACAGGTACAGCAGGAACGCGATCAGCGACGACACCTCCAGCGTGCCGGCGGCGACCCTGGAACCGCCCACGGCCAGCACGGCCAGGAACGCGATCTGCACCGACATCCACGTCGCCACCCCCGCGAGCGACGTCCAGCCGGCCACCTGCAGACCGCGGTCGCGGGCGCGCGCGGCGGCCTCGCCGACCACGGCGATCTCCCGCTCCTCCGCGCCGCTGGCCTTGACCGTCCGGTACGCCTGCAACGCCCGGTCCAGCACCGCGCCCATCTCGCCCACGGCCTCCTGGGCGTGGGCTTGCGCCCGCTGGATCTTCGGCATGATGAGCGCGACCAGCCCGCCGATCACCACCACAATCAGCAGGGTGACCAGCAGCAGCACGCCGTCCATGGTCGCCATCATGACGACCGCGCCGACCAGCATGAACGCCGCGCTGACGGACTCGACGATGCCGTTGGTCAGCACGGCGCGCAGCAGGGTCGTGTCACCGGTCACGCGTGACAGCAGGTCGCCCGGCTTGAGCCGGTCCACGTCGGCGACCTTGAGCCGCAACATGCGATCGACGAGCCTGCGCCGGGCGCCGAGCACGATGCCCTCGCCGGTGCGCTCCATCAGGTAGCTGCCCCCGGCCGAGACGACCGCGCCGACCAGCACGGCCACGGTCAGCCAGAGCAGCGGCCCGGCCATCGACCGGTCCTGGCCGAAGGCGTCCACCACGTACTTGGCCAGCAGCGGCATCGACAGGCCCGCCGCCGAGCCGATCAGGCTCAGTAACCCGCCCAGGACGAGGATCTTCCGGTGCACGCGGACATAACCGAGCAGTTCCTTGACCACCACATCTCCCTTCACGATATTTCGCGTCTTCTCCAACGAACGAAGGAGAGCGATCCGTGCCACCCGGATGGCGTCAACTTAGATTGACGACTTAAGTATGTCAACTTTGGTTGACGCATATTCCCGGGAGGACGACCGACATCCGGAGGCGGCCCGCGGACGAATAGGGCGTCGAGGAACCCCGGCCGGAACCTCGTCCGTCACGATCAGCCCTTTCCGAAAGGACCGAACATGGAGCTCCGGACCAACCGGCGCGCTCTGGTCGGACTCGGCCTCGCCGCGGCGCTCGCCATCACGTCGGCGGCCGCGCTCCGCACCGACTCCGGCACGGCTTCCTCGCATCGCGAAGCGCCGATGATCTCGGGGGACCCGCAGCACGACAACACCGACGTGTACGCGTTCGTCAGCCCCGACAAAGCCGGCACCGTGACCCTGCTGGCCAACTGGATCCCGTTCGAGGAGCCGCAGGGCGGCCCGAACTTCTACCCGTTCGCCACCCGGTCCCGGTACAACATCAAGATCGACAACAATGGTGACGGCAAGACCGACATCACCTACCAGTGGGTGTTCCGCAACGAGGACAAGCGCGGAACCACCACGTTCCTCTACAACAACGGCCCCGTCACCTCGCTGGACGACCCCAACCTGCTCTTCCGCCAGCGCTACACGCTCAAGCGGATCACCCCCGGCGGCTCCAAGACGCTGGTGGACGACGGCGTCGTCGCACCCAGCAACGTCGGCGCCGCGTCGATGCCCGACTACGGCGCGCTGCGCGGCCAGTCCATCAAGAGCCTGCCGGGCGGCGGCAAGTCCTTCGCCGGGCAGTCGGACGAGGCGTTCTTCCTCGACCTGCGGGTCTTCGACCTGCTCTACGGCGGCGACCTGTCCGAGGTCGGCCAGGACACCGCCAAGGGCTACAACGTCAACACCGTGGCCCTCCAGGTGCCGCAGTCGGAGGTGGCGCTCAAGGGCGACGCCAAGCGCAACCCCGTGATCGGCGTCTGCTCCACCACCGACAAGTTCAACGGCCGCTCGTACGTGCAGGTCTCGCGCCTGTGCAACCCGCTGGTCAACGAGGTCGTCGCGCCCGCCGGGCTGAAGGACGCCTACAACGCCCTCGACCCGTCGCAGGACGCGGACGTGAAGGCGCTGGTCGACCGGGTCACCGACCCGGAGGTGGCCAGGCTGCTCCAGGCCCTGTACGGCATCAAGGCGCCCGCGACCCCGCGTACCGACCTGGTGGAGATCTTCCTGACCGGCATCGCCAAGCAGAACGGCCCCATCAAGGCCGACCTGAACTCGCAGGTGCTCAACAAGGACGCCGGCAAGCTGCGCCCCTCGGAGCAGTTGCGGCTGAACATGTCCGTCCCGCCGGCGAAGGACCCGAACAGGCTCGGCGTCCTCGGCGGTGACCTGCAGGGCTTCCCGAACGGCCGGCGGCTCGCCGACGACGTCGTGGACATCGCGCTGCAGGCGGTGGCCGGCGCCGCGCAGAGCGGCAAGCTCATCCCCGGCCTGACCGACAAGGTGGACGGCAACGACAAGCCCATCGGGCAGTCGTTCCCCTACATCCCGCTGCCCGGCAACGTCGCAGTCAACCAGCGATAACCGTCCTGACCGGCCGGTTCCCTCTCCAGGCCGGCCGGTCCACCCCGGCGGCAGGCCACCCGTCTCCCACCGTCTGCCGCCGTCGCAAGGGCCGGCCGGCCGTGTTCTCCCCGTCACGGCCGGCCGGCTCCGTCTCCCAGTTCTGGAGCCCTGGACATGCGCGCGTTCGCGATATTCGCCGGCCTCGCCCTCCTCACGGCGACGCTCTTCACGATCGTCTCCTTCTCCTCCTCGCCGGTGACCCCGCCCGCGGCCCTGTCTCCGCAGGACCCGCCGGGCCGCGAAAGCCTCCAGGAGCGGCTCAGGCGCGTGCCCGGCGACCACCGAGGCTGGGCCGAACTCGCCCTCCACTACGTGGACCAGGCCAGGCTCACCGGCGACCCGATGTACTACACGAAGGCCGAAGGCGCCCTGGCCACCGCCGCCGGGCTCGACGGCCGCGACGACACCGTCCTGGCCGGGCAGGCCGCGCTGGCCGCCGGCCGCCACGAGTTCGCCGACGCGGTCCGCCTGGCCGAACGCGCCGTCGAGGCCAACCCGTACGGGCTCGCGGCCTACGGCGTGCTGGCCGACGCCAGGACGCAACTCGGCGACCTGGACGGCGCGCAACGGGCCGTGGACCGGATGATGGACCTGCACCCGGGAGTGGCCGCCTTCTCCCGCGCCTCCTACGCGGCGGAACTGCGCGGCGACCGGGACGGAGCACGCAGGTACCTCGAATACGCCCACGCCGACGCCTGGACGCCGGCCGACCTCGCCTACAGCCGCTACTACCTGGGCGAGCTGGCCCTGCACGCGGGCGACCTGAAGACGGCGGCCGGCTGGTACGCCGAGGCGCTGCGCGCCTACCCCGCCTACCCGCCCGCCCTCGCCGGCCAGGCCAGGGCCGCGGCGCTCGGCGGTCGTCTCGACGAGGCGCTCGACCTCTACGACACCGTGGTCCGGCGGCTGCCCCTGCCCCAGTACCTCATCGAGCAGGGCGAGACCCGGATCAAGGCCGGCGGGCGCGCCGACTGGACGCTGCTCAGGGCCCAGCGCGATCTCTACCGGGCCGCGGGCGTGCGCGACGACCTGACGTGGGCCGAGTTCGAGGCCGACCACGGCGACCCGGACCTGGCCGTCGGCCACGCCAGGGCCGAGTACGCCCGCAACCCGAACCTCGTCGCCGCCGACGCCCTGGCCTGGGCCCTGTACCGGGCCGGCGAACCGGCCGAGGCGCTGCGGTACGCCAAGGAGGCGACCGCCACCGGCTGGCGGAACCCGCTGCTCGCCTACCACCGCGCGAAGATCGAGCAGGCCCTCGGCCGTCCCGCGCGGGTGGACCCTGGATTCGACCCGACGCTGTCGTCACTGGCGAGGTTCTCATGAGAGTGTTCCGGCTCGGCCTGCTGTCGGCCCTGGCGGGCCTGCTGCTCGCGTTGTGCGCGAGCGTGCTGCTGAGCGGCGCCGCCTCGGCCCATCCGCTCGGCCGGTTCACCGTCAACCACTACAACGGACTGCGGGTCTCGCCCACGCAGGTGACCAGCCTCGCCGTCGTCGATCTGGCCGAACTGCCCACCCTCCAGGCCAGGGCGGAGGTGGACGCCTCGTACGCGGCCCGCCGCTGCGCCGCCCTGGCCGCCGCCCAGCGGCTGGAGGTGGCCGGGCGGGCGACGCCGTGGCGGGTGACGAGCTCCGCCTTCGCCTACGCCCCCGGCGAAGGGGGCCTGGAGACCAGCCGCCTGTCCTGCCGGCTCGTGGCCGAAGTCCGCGCCGCGGGGGCCATGAGGTTCACCGACGGGTTCGACCAGGACAGGATCGGCTGGCGTGAGATCACCGTGGCCGGGGACGGCGTGCGGCTGAGCGGCTCGTCGGCTCCGGCGGCGAGTGTCAGCCGGGAGTTGCTGGCCTACCCCGACGACCTGCTGTCGGACCCGCTCGACCAGCGCACGGCCACGTTCACCGTCGCGGGCCCGGCCCTGGGACCGCCGTCCGGGTCCGGCGCGGCGGCGGGGGGCACGCCGTCCGGGGGCCTGGACGCCGGGATCGGCGGCCCGCTCGGCACGGCGCTGGCCGCGCTGGAGCGCACGTTCACGGGGCTGATCGGCTCGGACGCGCTGACGGTTCCGCTGGGGCTGCTGGCGGTGGGGCTGGCCGTGGTGCTCGGGGCGGGGCACGCGCTCATCCCGGGGCACGGGAAGACCGTCATGGCCGCGTACCTGGCCGGGCGGCGGGGCCGTCCGCGCGACGCGCTGGTGGTGGGCGCGACGGTGACGGTCACGCACACGGCCGGGGTGCTGGTGGTGGGGCTGCTGCTGTCGGCGTTCACGACGCTGGCCGGGGAGTCGGTGCTGGCCTGGCTGGGGGTGGCGGGCGGCGCGCTGATCGCCGTCGTCGGCCTCCGCCTCCTGCGCGACGCCCGCCGCCCGGCCCTGCACGATCACGGGCACGGGCACGGGCACGGGCACGGGCACGGGCACGGGCACGGGCACGATCATGGTCATGGTCATGGGCACGGGCACGGGCACGACGGCTCCGCGCCCGGCAGGCGGGCGGGGCTGGTCGGGCTGGGAGTGGCGGGCGGCCTCGTCCCCAGCCCTTCGGCCCTGATCGTGCTGCTCGGCGCGATCGCCCTGGGCCGGACGTGGTTCGGCGTGGCCCTGGTGACCGCGTACGGCGTCGGCATGGCCGCCACCCTCACCGTCACCGGCCTGCTCCTGGTCAGGCTCGTGGACCGCCTGGAGGCGCGCGCCTCGGCCGGTCGCCGGCTGGCGGCCAGGGTCTCGGGCCTGGCTCCCGTGGGCACGGCGGCCATGGTCGTCCTGCTGGGCGCGGGCCTGGCCCTGCGCTCAGTGGCATCCCTCTAGCGGGGAGCCGCGGCGGGCGTGCGTCAGGTGTGCCGGCGTCCGCGCCGGGTGGACGGCAGGTCGTGACGTCCGGACAGGAACTCCTGGAACGCGATCTTCGCCCTGATCGCCGGCCGCCGCCACCGCTCCTCGCGGTGGATGGCTTTGGCCATCTTGCGCGGCGACTGCCCGGCGAAGAACCAGCGGGCCCACGGCGAGCCGGGCCGTGCCAGCCGGATCGCCCCCACCAGCAGCATGGGCGGCACGAACAGCCCGGCCATGCCCGTCCAGATCTTGCCCTTGAGCAGCGTGACGACGGCTAAGGCCAGATTGGCCACGATCAGCGCGGCGGGGTTGACGGGGGTGCCGTAGTTCCAGGTGAGGGGGCGCAGGCCGATGAGGAGCAGGCCGGTCACGGCGACCGCGATGAAGACCGCGTCCACCGAGGTGCGCCCCTCCTCCTCCCAGTAGACGTCGTGCAGGTGCAGGATGAGCGCGAACTCGTCGAGCACCAGCGCCGAGCCGACGCCGAAGACGGAGGCCGCGACGGCGGTCCCGGCCTGCGAGCTGGGCGAGACGATGAGCGTGACCCCGCCGACCAGCATCAGCACCACGCCGAACACCACGTGGTGGATGTGCATCTCCCCCACGTTGATATTGCGGAACCAGCCGATCTTCGCCCTGATCAGCCGGACGTTGATCCGGGTGGCGATGAAGGCGGCGATGAGCATGACGAAGTAGCAGAACAGCGGCAGCCGTCCTGTGGCGATGATGCTTTGCTGAAACCAGTCCCTCATGGCACTGGTTCCGATGGTATGAGGAGATCGCCTGTTCCAGGTGCTTTGCCACTCCCGGACGGCCCGCGCCGCGCCCGCCGCTCAGGCCAGGAACGCCCGTAGCAGGGCCGCCGTCCCCTCCAGGTGCTCCACGACCGCCCGCCTGGCCGCCTCGGGGTCGCCGGCGAGGATGGCGTCCACGATGGCCTGGTGCTGCGCGACGGCGTGGTCCAGGTTGACCTGGAGCATCGGGATGGCGTTCAGCAGGTCGCTGACCCGCGAGCGGGCGTCCGCGCAGGCCGTGGCGAGCAGGGTGGAGCCGGTCAGCTCGGCGATCGACAGGTGGAAGGCGGTGTCGAGGCGGCGGTAGTCCTCCAGCCCCGCCTCGTTGAGCTCGGCGAGCCGGCGTACGAGCACGGCGCGCCTGTCCTGCGTCAGCTCGGACGCGGCCAGCACCTGGGCGGCCCCGCACTCCACGGCCAGTCGGAAGGTGAGCGCGTCCGTCAGTTCGGCCGTGCCCATCTTGTTGACCGCCTGGCGCAGGTCGCCGGCGTCCGGCCGGGGCGGCACGTACGTGACGAACGCGCCGCCGTAGCGGCCCCGGCGCACGTCGAGGTAGCCCGCGTCCGACAGGGCGCGGATGGCCTCGCGCAGCGTGACCCTGCTGATGCCGAGCCGCACGGCGAGCTCGCGCTCGGGGGGCAGTTTCCGACCGGGCGGGACGACGCCCAGTTTGATCGCCTGGAGCAGCCGTTCCACCGTCTCCTCGAAGGCGTTGCCCGCTCTGACCGGGCGCAACACCGTCATCAAACGCGCCGACTCGTCCAACGTGTCCTCAGGTCTTGACAAGCGATCCCGCCATACACATCAATGGTCTGAGACTAGCCCAATTAACGGGAAAGCGCTTCAGGCCAGATCGGAGCTGCACAGCGTGAGCGATCGAGCGAGCACCGGGTACCTGTCCGTCTCCGAGTTGCGCGCCGACGTGGCGGCGGGCCGGATCGACACCGTCCTGCTCGCGATCGCCGACATGCAGGGCAGGTTGCAGGGCAAGAGACTGTCGGCGCGCTACTTTCTCGACGAGGTGCTGCATCACGGCTCCGAAGGCTGCAACTACCTGCTGGCGGTGGACGTGGACATGAACACCGTCCCCGGCTACGCGATGTCGTCCTGGGAGCGGGGCTACGGCGACTTCGTGATGCGGCCCGACCTCGCCACGCTGCGCCGGGTCCCCTGGCACGAGGGGACCGCGATGCTGATGGCCGACCTGGGCTGGGAGGACGGCCGCGACGTGACCCCCTCCCCGCGCCAGATCCTGCGCGGGCAGCTCGCCCGCCTGGCCGAGCGCGGCCTGACCGCCTACGTCGGCACCGAGCTGGAGTTCGTGGTCTACGACGACAGCTACGAGGACGCCTGGCGGCGCGCCTACCGCGACCTGACCCCGGCCAACCTCTACAACGTAGACTACTCGCTGCTCGGCACGGCCCGCATCGAGCCGCTGCTGCGCCGGATCAGGCGCGAGATGGAAGGCGCCGGCCTCTACGTCGAGTCCGCCAAGGGCGAGTGCAACCTGGGCCAGCACGAGATCACCTTCCGCTACGACGAGGCGCTGCGCACGTGCGACAACCACGTCATCTACAAGACCGGCGCCAAGGAGATCGCCGCCCAGGAGGGCCGGTCGATCACGTTCATGGCCAAGCCGAACCAGCGCGAGGGCAACTCCTGCCACATCCACATCTCGCTGCGCGGCGGCGGGGACGAGCCGGTGATGGCGGGCACGCAGCCGTACGGGCTCTCGCCGCTCGGCGCGGGCTTCGTCGCCGGCCAGCTCGCCCACCTGCGAGAACTGACCCTCCTGTACGCCCCCAACATCAACTCCTACAAGCGCTACGTGCCCGGCAGCTTCGCCCCCACGGCCGTCAAGTGGGGCGTGGACAACCGCACCTGCTCGCTGCGGCTCGTCGGCCACGGCAGCTCGCTGCGGGTGGAGAACCGCGTGCCGGGCGGCGACGTGAACCCGTATTTGGCGGTGTCGGCGCTGATCGCGGCCGGGCTGCGCGGCATCGACGCCGAACTGGCGCTGGAGGACCCGTACGAGGGCAACGCCTACACCTCCGGCGCCGAGACCGTGCCGCACACCCTGCGCGACGCGCTGGCCCTGTTCGAGGCGTCGGAACCGGCCCGCGAGGCGTTCGGCGCGGACGTGGTCGAGCACTACGCGAACAACGCGCGGGTGGAACTGGCCGCCTACGACGCGGCGGTGACGGACTGGGAGATGTTCCGTGGTTTCGAGCGGATGTGACGTGAGCGCATGAAGATCGTCAACCCGGCGACGGAGGACGTCCTCGCCGATGTGGAGTTGGCAGACGCGGCCGAGGTGGACCTGGCCGTGGAGCGTGCCAGGAAGGCGCAGGCGGCCTGGCGCGAGGTGGCGCCGGGCGAGCGGGCGCGGCTGCTGCGCCGCTTCGCCGGCCTCGTGGACGAGCACGGTGAGGAGCTGGCGCGGCTGGAGGTGGCCAACGCCGGGCACACGATCGGCAACGCCCGCTGGGAGGCCGGCAACGTACGCGACGTGCTGCACTTCTACGCCGGCGCCCCCGAACGCAACCACGGCAAGCAGATCCCGGTGCCCGGCGGGGTGGACCTGACCTTCCAGGAGCCTCTGGGCGTCGTCGGGATCATCGTGCCGTGGAACTTCCCCATGGTGATCATGATGTGGGGCGCGGCCCCGGCGCTGGCGGCGGGCAACACCGTGATCGTCAAGCCGGCCGAGTGGACTCCGCTGACCGCGCTGAGGCTGGCCGAGCTGGCCCTGGCGGCGGGCCTCCCCGAGGGGGTGCTCCAGGTGCTGCCTGGAGCAGGGGAGGTCGCGGGGGCCCGCCTGGTGGCGCATCCCGGCGTGGCCAAGATCGTGTTCACCGGCTCGACCGAGGTCGGCAAGGAGATCGCCGCCAAGGCGGCGAGCCAGGTCAAGCGGGTCACGCTGGAGCTGGGCGGCAAGTCCGCGAACATCGTCTTCGCCGACGCCGACCTCGCCAGGGCCGCGAGCAGCGCGCCCTACGCCGTCTTCGACAACGCCGGCCAGGACTGCTGCGCCAGGTCCAGGATCCTCGTCCAGGCCGCCGTCCACGACGAGTTCATGGAGCGCCTGGCCGGAGCCGTGCGCGGGGTCGTGGTCGGCGACCCGCTCGACGAGGCCACCGAGATGGGCCCGCTGATCAGCGCCGAACACCTCGAACGCGTGCGCGGCTTCGTCGAGGGCGAGCCCTACCTGCGCGGATCCTGCCCCGAGGGCAAGGGGTACTGGTTCCCGCCGACCGTGCTGACCCCCGAGGTCACCGACCGGGCGTTCACCGAGGAGATCTTCGGGCCCGTCGTGTCGGTGGTGCGGTTCGAGGACGAGGCGCAGGCCGTCCGGATCGCCAACGACACCCCGTACGGGCTGAGCGGCTCCATCTGGACCCGCGACGTGGGGCGGGCGCTGCGCGTGGCCAGGGCTGTCGAGGCGGGCGCGCTGTCGGTGAACTCCCATTCCTCGGTCCGCTACTGGACCCCGTTCGGCGGCTTCAAGCAGTCCGGCCTCGGCAGGGAACTCGGCCCTGACGCGCTGGCGGCGTTCACCGAGACCAAGAACGTCTTCATCTCAACGGAGTGAGTGGGCACATGCAGCGGTTGCAGGATAGGGTGGCGGTCATCACCGGCGCGGCCAGCGGGATCGGGCTGGCCACGGCCCGCCGCTTCGCCGACGAGGGCGCCCGGGTGGTCTGCGTGGACGTGGACGAGGAGGCGGGCGTCAAGGCGGCCGACGGCGTCGGCGGCCTCTTCGTCAAGGCGGACGTGACCAGCGAGGACGACGTCGCCCGGATGTTCCGCACGGCGTACGACACCTACGGGAGCGTGGACGTCGCCTTCAACAACGCCGGCATCTCGCCCCCCGACGACGACTCGATCCTGGAGACCGGCCTCGACGCCTGGCGCCGTGTCCAGGAGGTGAACCTGACGAGCGTCTACCTGTGCTGCAAGCACGTCATCCCGTACATGCGCCGTCAGGGCAAGGGGTCGATCATCAACACGGCGTCCTTCGTGGCCGTCCTGGGGTCGGCGACCTCGCAGATCTCCTACACCGCGTCCAAGGGCGGGGTGCTGGCGATGTCGCGGGAGCTGGGCGTGCAGTTCGCCAGGGAGGGCATCCGGGTCAACGCGCTGTGCCCGGGGCCGGTGAACACGCCGCTGCTCCAGGAGTTGTTCGCCAAGGACCCGGAGCGGGCGCAGCGGCGGCTGGTGCACGTGCCCGTGGGCCGCTTCGCCGAGGCGTCGGAGATCGCGGCCGCGGTGGCGTTCCTGGCCAGCGACGACTCCTCGTTCATCACGGCCAGCGAGTTCCTGGTGGACGGCGGCATCTCCGGCGCCTACGTCACCCCGCTCTAGGAGGACGGCATGGGTCCCGTCATCGGCATCACGTGTTACGTCGAGACCGCCTCGTTCACGGTGTGGCAGGACACCCCCGCGGCGCTGCTGCCGTACGCGTACGTGGAGCGGGTGGTGCGCGCGGGCGGCCAGCCGGTCCTGCTGCCGCCGGCCGGCGCGCCCGCCGGGCTGGTGCGCCGGCTCGACGGGCTGATCCTGGCCGGGGGCGGCGACGTCGACCCGGCGCGGTACGGAGCGGAGCCGCACGAGCAGAGCGGCTACGTCCGGAAATTTCGTGATGACGCGGAGTTCGCCGTCATTTCGGCGGCGCTCGACGCCGGGCTGCCCTTCCTGGGCGTCTGCCGCGGCCTCCAGGTGCTCAACGTGGCCCTCGGCGGCAGCCTCCACCAGCACCTGCCCGACCTGGTCGGGCACACCGGCCACTGCCCGGGGCCGGGGCGCTTCGGGCACCTGCCCGTCACCCCCGCCCCCGGCACCCGCCTGGCCAAGGCGCTGGGCGAGCAGCCGGTGACGGTCGCGCACTACCACCACCAGGCCGTGGACCGCCTCGCCCCCGGCCTGACCGTCACCGCCGCCACCGGCGACGGCACGATCGAGGCCGTCGAGACGGACGCCTCGGAGGCGTTCACCATGGCCGTGCAGTGGCACCCGGAGACGGCCGACGACCACGCGCTGTTCGAGGCGCTGGTCCGGGCCTGCTGACACCGCTCAGGCCGGCCGGGGCTCACCCGGCCGGCCTGAACGCCCCCTCTATCGAGATGGCCTCGGCCCCGTACCTGTCCTCCAGGCGGCGGCGCAGGTCGTCGCTCACCACCCAGACGCTGACGTTCACCCGGTTCGTGACGGGGTCGGGCGAGGTCGCGAGGATCCCGGCGTCCTTCTCCTCCCCCAGGTCCCGCTGGATCGCGAGCAGTTCGGCCTCCGTGCGCTCGGCCGGGGTCAGGCACAGCGGGCCGCCCCACACCTCGCGGATCCACCGCTCCCGCGCTGCCAGGTCACCCGTGAAGCGCAGGTTGACCACGTGGCGCGCGGCGTCGATCGGCTCCTCCCGCACGGGGGTCGGTGCCGGGTCGAGCCGGTCGAACCAGGCCCCCGCGAAGTCCTCCGCCGTGCGGGCCCGCTCGACGGCCTTGTTCATCGCCTTCTCCGTGGTCGTGGCCTCGTCCACGGCCCGCCAGCCGCCTTCGGGAGCGGGACACGGGGTGTCGAGCCTGCCCGGTTCCCGCGCCGGGGTCGCCTCGGGCTCGCCGGGCGGCTCCGTCAGCGTCAGCCGCCTGCCGTCCCAGGTGCCGACCAGCCGGTACCGGCCCCATTTCACGCCGCCGCTCGACTCGTGCGCCACCTCGGCCCAGTCCAGGCCGACGACGTCGGGGCCGTCGCACTGGGGCGGGTCCGACGTCATGACGGCGTAGCAGAGCTGGGGGCCGTGGCCGCCGCCTTCGAGCACGGTCATGCTGGCCGTGTGACGAGCCGGCTCCGGTGCGGCGGCCGGGCGGGCGCCGCAGGACGCCACCGCCGACAGAGCGGCCACCAACGCCAGGCTTCCCGTCAACCGATGCATACTCCTATGACGTGATCGCGCCCCGCGCGGTTCACATCGGGCCCGCAACGCGACAACAACCCCGTAACGGCACTAGGCTGACGAACATCACCGTCGAAACCGTGCGGGAGAGCACCCTGACAGCCGGTCAGGGTCCCTGAAGGAGCAAGCCCTCCCCGCGAACCTCTCAAGGCAAAGGACCGCACGGACGAGGTGTCCTCTGGAAAGCAGGCCCATGGGCCTCGCCGAAGGTGAAAGTCCGGCAAAAGCCGGGCGAAGCTCTCAGGCATCGATGACAGAGGGGGAGGATCCTGGCATCCACTCCTGTCCTGAGGTGCGCCCAATGTCCCGACCGACACCGCTACGAGACGTTCACGAGAGCCTCGGTGCCACGCTCACCGACTTCGCCGGATGGCTCATGCCCCTCCGGTACGGCAGCGAGTCCGCGGAACACCGGGCCGTACGCGAGGCCGCCGGGCTGTTCGACCTCTCGCACATGGGCGAGATCTTCCTGACCGGCCCGCAGGCGGGCCAGGCGCTGGACTACGCGCTGGTCGGGCACCTGTCGGCGCTGGCCCCCGGCCGCGCCAGATACACCATGATCGTGAACGAGCGCGGCGGGGTGCTCGACGACCTCATCGTCTACCGGCTCGGGGACGAGGAGTTCATGGTCGTGGCGAACGCCTCGAACTACGAGACGGTCGCCCACGAGCTGCGCGGCCGGGCGAAGGCGTACGACACGGTGGTCGAGGACCGCTCCGACCAGTACGCGCTGATCGCCGTCCAGGGCCCGCGCTCCCAGGAGATCCTCGCCACGCTCACCGACGCCGACCTCGGCGGGCTCAAGTACTACGCGGGCCTGCCCGGCCTGGTGGACGGCCGGCAGGCGCTGATCGCCCGGACCGGCTACACCGGCGAGGACGGCTTCGAGCTGTTCGTGGCCAACCAGGACGCCGTCCCCCTCTGGCACGCGATCGCGGCGGCCGGGCAGCCGTACGGGCTCACGCCCGCGGGCCTGTCGAGCCGCGACACGCTCCGGCTGGAGGCGGGCATGCCCCTGTACGGCAACGAGCTCAACGCCGAGCTCACCCCGTTCGACGCGGGGCTGGGCAGGGTGGTGAAATTCGACAAGCCGGGTGACTTCGTCGGCAGGTCGGCGCTCGAGGCGGTCAGGAACGACCCCCCGCGGCGCGGGCTCGTCGGCCTGGTCGCGCGGGGCCGCCGGGTGCCGCGTCACGGTTACCCGGTCACCAAGGACGGCGTCGTCGTCGGCGAGGTCACCAGCGGTGCGCCCTCCCAGACCCTGGGAAAGCCCATCGCGATGGCCTACGTCGACACCGGCGCCGATTCAGGCCTGGCTGTGGACATCCGGGGCAGCCATGAACCTATGGACCTGGTCGAGCTGCCCTTTTACAGGAGGAACAAGTGAGCAACATCCCTGACGACCTGAGCTACACCAAGGAGCACGAGTGGGTGGCCGGCCTCGACGACGGCCTCGTGGTGACCGTCGGCGTGACGGCCTTCGCCGCCGAGCAGCTTGGTGACGTCGTCTACGTGCAGCTCCCCGAGGTCGGCGCGAACGTCGAGCGGGGCGACTCGGTCGGCGAGGTGGAGTCGACCAAGTCGGTGAACGAGATCTACGCCCCCGTCGGCGGTGAGATCACCGAGGTGAACCAGGTCGTCGTGGACGACCCGGGCCTCGTCAACAGCGACCCGTACGGCGATGGCTGGATGTTCAAGGTGCGCGTGGCAGGCGACCCTGAGGACCTGCTCTCGCCCGAGGAGTACACCGCACTCACCTCAGGCGAGTCCTGACCTTCACCGCCGGGGCCCCGCTCGGGGGCCCCGGCCCCGCACCATGAGGGGCGCACATCAATGGCGATCAGCGTCTTCGACCTGTTCAAGATCGGCATCGGCCCGTCGAGCTCCCACACGGGCGGCCCGATGGCGGCGGCGCACAAGTTCGTCCGTGGCCTGCACGAGGACGGCCTGCTGGATCAGGTGGCCCGGGTGGAGGCCATCCTGTACGGCTCGCTCGGCCTGACCGGCAAGGGCCACGGCAGCGACAAGGCGGTCCTGCTCGGCCTGTCCGGCGAGAAGCCCGAACTGGTGGACGTGGACACCGTGGACGCCCGCATCGCCGCGATGCGCGAGTCGGGCACGGTCACCCTGTTCGGCACCCACGAGATCCCCTTCGTCGTCGGCGAGGACCTCGTCTTCGAGCGCAAGATCTCCCTGCCCGAGCACCCGAACGGCATGCGCTTCACCGCCCGCGCGGCCTCCGGCGAGCGGCTCAGGGAGAAGGTCTACTTCTCGGTCGGCGGCGGCTTCGTCGTGGACGAGAAGGCCACCGGCGCCGACCGCATCAAGCCCGACGACACCGTGCTGCCCTTCCCCTTCACCACCGGCGAGGAGTTGCTCAAGCACTGCTCGAACACCGGTCTGTCGATCTCCGCCCTGATGCTGCGGAACGAGCGGGCGTTCGGCCGTACGGAGGAGGAGATCCGGCGCGGGCTGCTTCACCTGTGGCAGGTCATGTCCGAGTGCGTGCGCCGGGGCATCGCGACGGAGGGCGTGCTGCCGGGCGGCCTGAAGGTCAGGCGCCGCGCCAACCAGCTCCACCGCCGTCTGCAGTCGGAGCCGCCGGAGAGGGACCCGTTGCAGGCCATGGACTGGGTCACGCTGTTCGCCTTGGCGGTCAACGAGGAGAACGCGGCCGGCGGGCGCATCGTCACCGCGCCCACGAACGGCGCCGCCGGCATCATCCCGGCCGTCCTGAGCTACTACACCCGGTTCGTCCCGCACGCCGACGACGACGGCGTGGTCCGCTTCCTGCTGACGGCCGGCGCGATCGGGGTGCTGTTCAAGGAGAACGCCTCCATCTCCGGGGCCGAGGTGGGCTGCCAGGGCGAGGTGGGCTCGGCCTGCTCGATGGCCTCGGCCGCCCTCACGGAGGTCCTCGGGGGCACGCCCGAGCAGGTGGAGAACGCGGCCGAGATCGGCATCGAGCACAACCTGGGCCTGACCTGCGACCCGATCGGCGGCCTGGTGCAGATCCCGTGCATCGAGCGCAACGCGGTGGCCTCCAACAAGGCCATCACCGCCGCCCGCATCGCGCTGCGCGGCGACGGCCGGCACTTCGTGGCACTGGACAAGGCGATCAAGACGATGCGCGACACCGGCCGCGACATGCTGGACAAGTACAAGGAGACGTCGCGCGGCGGGCTCGCGGTGAACGTCATCGAGTGCTGATCACCTCTGAGTGGTACCATAGAGCTGTACCACTCAGAGGGAGGGTCATGTCCATCACCGCCAGCGAGGCCCGGCGACGTCTGTTCCCGCTGATCGAAGAGGTCAACAACGACCGCACTGCCGTCGAGATCGTATCCAAGAGCGGGAACGCCTATCTGGTGGCCGCAGAAGAGTACGAAGCCCTCCAGGAGACGGCCTACCTGCTCCGCTCTCCGGCCAACGCTCGCCGGCTGATCGAGTCGCACCAGGAGGCGCTCGCGGGCCGCCACGAGAGGCACGAACTGCTGGACGACGAGACTTCCCGGTGAAAGTCGCCTTCACGGGGAAAGGCTGGGAGGACTACGTCCACTGGCAGACGGCCGATCGGCAGATCCTCAAGCGAATCAACCGGCTCGTCGAGGACGCGTTGCGTGATCCCTTCGAGGGCATCGGCAAGCCTGAGCCGCTGAAGTACGCCCTGGCAGGCGCGTGGTCGCGGCGCATCACCGAAGAGCACCGACTGGTGTACCTGCCCATGGACGATGAGATCGTCATTCTGCAGGCTCGCTACCACTACGAGTAGATCGACCCATCAAGACGATGCGCGACATGGTGGACACGTACCAGGAGACGTCGCGCGGGGGGCTCGCGGTCAACGTCATCGAGTGCTGAGCGGTGCTCAGCGCCTCACGTGCAGCCGGACGACGGCCGGCGTCTCGTCGTCGCGGACCTCGCGGCGGATGCGGCCCACGATGTCCTGGTCGAGCTTGCCGACCACCGAGCCCATGTCCGCCGCCGCCGGGCAGGTCAGGCCGAGGCGCAGGCCGTCCTCGGCGACGCGCACGCCCGCCTTGCCCAGGCCGTCCACTCCTTTGAGGCCGACGAACAGCATGGCCGTGCCCGTGCCGTTCTGGGTGCCGCGGCGGCCCCAGCCCAGGCAGAGCAGCAGCCAGCGCAGCGCGACCAGGGCCAGGATCAGCATGCCCAGCGCCAGGAACCACAGGGGCCAGGGGTCCTCGGCCAGCGACCTGTGGGCGCGGCCGGGCAGGACCTTCGCGGTGGGCGACAGGCCGAAGAACTGGTCGTGGCCGCGCAGCCACGCGTAGCCGCCCAGCACCAGCAGCAGCCCTCCGACGATGGCCAGCCCGACGCGGTTGCCCGCATACTGCCGCATCACACAACGCTCCCTTCCGCCGTGTGACCGGCGGGCCCGCGACCGGCCGGTGTGTGACCGGCGGACGCGCGACCGAACAGCGTGCGACCGGTCTGTGCGGGGCGGGTCATGCGGCGGCCCTCCGGCGCAGACGGACCACGACCTCGCCGGTGCCGAGCGTGCCGACGCCCGCCAGGCGGTCGCCGACGGCCGTCCCGACCTGCCTGAGCATCTGGCCCGAGCTCTCCGCGCCGGTCGTGACCGTGACCTCGATGGTGCGCAGGCGCAGCCGGACGCGGGCCTTGTCCACGCCCGCCACCTGCATGGCCGCCGCGCGCAGCGTGCGGCGCAGGCCCGAGCGGGTGATGCCGATGACGATCAGCGGGTCGGCGGTCTCCACCGCCACCAGGCCGGAGCGGCCCGGCACGATCGCCAGCAGCAGCATGAGCGCGCCCGCCCCCGCCGACACCAGGGCCGCGGTCGCCGTGGTCACCCAGGTGGTCTTGCCCGCGAGCGCGACCACCTCGTTCACGGGGACCCAGCCGAGCGGCGCGCCGAGCAGCGCCGACACCACCTCGGCCGAGGTCGCCCCGAGCCCGGCGGCCAGCGTGAGCGCGACCAGGGCTCCGGGGACGGTACGCGCGGGCCTGAGCACCCTGCTCGCCCTGCGCAGCCCGGTGTGCCGCGGGGCGACGACGGCGCCGGGCAATATCTGCTGAAGCGTGGTCATCACAACGAAAGACGTACATGGATCGGGCATGACGTGAACCGCGCCCTCGCCGCCGATTTGCCCGAACATTACGGGGACCGCAATCAACGCGAACGCGCCTCATATTCATTTGCCCCATATGCGGTTACGCTGCCGGTATGGATGACCGGCAGCGTTATGACCGCGCGACAGCGGCCCTCGAAGCACCGTTCGCCATTCTCGACCTCGCGGCCATGCGGGCCAACGCCGCGGATCTCGTCCGGCGGGCGGCGGGCAAACCGATCAGGGTCGCCAGCAAGTCCATCCGCAGCCGCCCGCTGCTCGAACGCATCCTCGCCATGGACGGCTTCCAGGGCATCCTGGCCTACACCCTGCCCGAGGCGCTCTGGCTGGCCGCCAACGGCTGCACCGACATCGTCGTCGCCTACCCCACCGCCGACCGGCACGCCCTGGCCGCCCTGGCCGCGGACGCGAGCGCGGCCGAGCACGTCACCGTCATGGTCGACTCGGCCGCGCACCTCGACTACATCGAGGCGGCCGTGGCCGAGACGCGCCCGCGCGCCGAGATCCGGCTCTGCATCGACGTGGACGCCTCCTACGTCGCCTTCGGCCGCCGGGCCGGCACGCTGCGCTCCCCCATCCGCGAGCCGTACGAGGCCGCCGACCTGGCCACCGCCATCGCCAAGCGCCCCGGCCTGCGGCTGGCCGGGCTGATGGCGTACGAGGCGCAGATCGCCGGGGTCGGCGACGACCCGCCCGCGGGCGCCGCCCGTGCCCGCGTCGTCCGCGTCATGCAGGCGCTGTCGGCCAGAGAGCTGATCGTGCGGCGCGGGCGCGTGGTGAACGCCGTACGCCAGCTCGCCGACCTCGAGTTCGTCAACGGCGGCGGCACCGGCTCGGTCGAGCTCACCGTGCGCGAGAAGGCCGTCACCGAGGTCACGGCGGGCTCCGGCCTCTTCCATCCCCGCCTGTTCGACTTCTACCGCCGCTTCACCGGACGCCCGGCCGCCATGTTCGCGCTGCCGGTGGTGCGCCGTCCGGACCCCGGCACGGTGACCGTGCTCGGCGGCGGCTACGTGGCCTCGGGCCCCGTGGGGCCCGCCCGCGCGCCCCAGCCGTACCTGCCCGCGGGCCTGCGGTACGCACCCGACGAGGGCGCGGGCGAGGTGCAGACCCCGCTGCTCGGCCGGGCCGCCGAGGAACTGCGGATCGGCGACCGGGTGTGGTTCAGGCACGCCAAGGCGGGCGAGCTGTGCGAGCGGTTCGACACGCTGCACCTCGTCGAGGGCGACGCCCTGGCGGGGGCGGCGCCGACGTACCGGGGCGAGGGCCAGACGTTCCTCTAGCGGCGCCCGCGGCGGCGCCGCCACAACACGATGGCCGCCCCCACGACCAGCGCCGCGCCGACGCCGATGAGCAGCGGCCCCAGCTCGGGCCGCTCCTCCTCCCACACCTTCTCGTGGTCGTCGCCGTACTCGGCGGGCCGCGGCGTGACCCCGAGGGCGTCGCCCACGGACGCCACGAAGTGCCCCGCCCTGCTCTTGACGTCGGCCACCGTACGCTCGGCGACCCGCTTGGGACTCACCTTGTCGGCGATGGCGTCGACCGTGTGCGCCAACTCCGCGCGCGTCTGGGCGATGCGCCGCTCCAGCTCGTCGGGATCGGTGTCAGCCATGGTTCTCCTTCCAGCCGTACGCGCCGCGTGCCGAGCGGGCTCCGTCCGTTCTGGTGATCAGTCTGTCAGGTCGGCGCGCCGTCCGGCACAACGGCCGGGCCGGTAGGTTTGGCGGGAAGAACCCAGGAGGGCCCATTGACCGAGACCAAGCTCGCGCCCGGCGACGCCGCGCCCGAGTTCACGCTACCCACCGCCGACGGCGGCGCCATCTCGCTCGACGCCTACCGCGGCAAGCGCGTGATTCTCTATTTCTACCCTGCCGCGATGACACCCGGCTGCACCAAGCAGGCCTGTGACTTCCGCGACAACCTCGCCCAGCTCACGGCCGAAGGGTTCGTCGTCCTCGGCGTGTCGAAGGACAAGCCGGAGAAGCTGGCCAAGTTCGTTGCGCGCGACGCGCTGACCTTCCCCCTCCTGTCCGACCCCGACCTGGCCGTGCACCGGGCCTACGGCGCCCACGGCACGAAGAAGCTGTACGGCAAGGAGGTCGTGGGGGTCATCCGCTCGACGTTCGTCATCGACGCCGACGGGAAGGTGGAGCAGGCGCTCTACAACGTGAAGGCGACGGGACACGTGGCTTCGCTGAAGAAGAAGCTCGGCCTGTCCTGACCCGCGGGCGGGTCCCGCTTCCCGGCGGGCCCGCTCCTCTTTCGCAAATGCCTCCGGCCCGCATTCTGAGCGCTAAACTGTGTTCGGCCCGTTGCGACGGGCGGCGCGGGCGTGGCGAAATGGCATACGCGGCAGGTTTAGGTCCTGTTGGTGGCAACACTGTGGGGGTTCGAGTCCCCCCGCCCGCACCCGAATTCCTATTTCGTTTTCGGTAGCCGGTGTTTTCGCTGATCCGCAATTGCGCTATTCAGCCGGTCCGGAGGGGCGCTGGATCCCCGTTCTCCACAGACCCGTCCGGCGGCTCGGGCTCTCGGGGCACATCGGGCACCGCGGCCGTGGGTCGCGGCACGACACAGCGCACATGGTCGCCGTCCGGAGCGCAGCCGGGCCTTCCCGGGGGTCCCCAGCCGGGCCCGCGGGGCTCCAGCCACAGGCCGGTCCTGGCGGGGCGGTCGGGCACGAGGTCGGTCAGGGCGGCCACGGTGACGCCGCCGAGCACGCCGCCGGCGAGCAGCCCGATCAGGCCGGCTCCCATGACCTGGGTGCGTCTGCGGCGCAGGAAGTCCGGTAAGGAGCCCGGCCGTCGCTCGTGTGGTGTCGGCTGGGTGGGCGGGAGGTGGATGGCGGGGCGATCCGCCTGCTCTCCGTACCTGAGGGCACCGGTTTCGGGCGGTTCCGATGAAGTCGGGTCGCGCGGCGCTTCCTCTGCGCCGCGCGACCCGGCGTCGCGATCATGATCCGCCATCACGATCTCCCTTTACTCGCCCACGAGGGGCGCTCCCAGTCATGAGGATGCCAAAAGCCCCGTAAGCCCCATGTAAGCGGAGGATCATCTAAGACCTGGGTCGTAGTCCTACTTCCACCTAGAGACGGACCAATATCGCACCTGCCCTGCATATCGTGATGATGTGTTCGGCAAGGTACGGGCGTGGTCCGTGAGCCACGGAAGACTGGCGGGCGCCTTCCGCGTGGCTCCCCTGGCGGTGCTGTGCGCCGTGCTGACGTGGCCGTACGCGGTGTTCCTCCCGCCGGAGGAGAACGTCCCGCTGACCGTGGCCGGTCATCTGGCGCTGTCGGCGGCGCTCATCGTGCCGCTGCTGTGGCGGAACCAGCCGCTGCTGTCGTTCGCCGCGGTGTCGCTGGTCAGCTTCGGGCAGTGGCTGGCGCAGGCCACTCCGCAGCCGGCCAACCTCGCGGTGCTGGTGGCGCTCTGGGCGGTGGCCTACCAGTGCTCGTTCCGGTGGGCGCTGGCGGCGGGCCTGGTGGCGGAGCTGGGCGTGTTCCTGGCGCTGCTCAACTGGTCGGCGGCCACGTTCGGGATGTTCTTCAGCGGCTCGATCCTCGTGGTCGCGGTCTGGGTGACCGGCCTGTACGCCAACACCCGCCGCCGCTACCTGGAGGGCCTGGAGGAGCGCGCCGAACGGGCCGAACGCGAACGGGACCAGCAGGCCAGGATGGCCGCCGCGGCCGAACGGGCCAGGATCGCCAGGGAACTGCACGACGTCGTGGCCCACAACGTCAGCGTGATCGTGGTGCAGGCCGACGGCGCCGGCTTCGCCCTCGACAGCGACATCGAGCAGGCCCGCCTGGCCGTCCGGAACATCTCCAAGACCGGCCGCGCCGCCCTCGCCGAGATGCGCCGGCTGGTGGGCGTGCTGCGCGAGAGCGAGGCCGCGGGCACCGACTACACCCCGCAGCCCGGGCTCGGCCAGCTAGAGGAACTGGTGAGCGGCTCGGGCGTGCCCGCCCGGCTGCTGGTCGGCGGCGCGCCGGCCGAGCTGCCCGAGGGTCAGCAGCTCGCCGTCTACCGCATCGTCCAGGAGGCTTTGACGAACGCGCTCAAGCACGGCGGCCCCGGCGTCGAGGCCACCGTGGAGATCGAGTACAGCGGTCGTGACCTGGTGATCCGCGTGACCGACAACGGCCGGGGCGCGGCGGCCCCGCGCAGCCCCGACGGGCACGGGCTGATCGGCATGCGCGAGCGGGCCGGCATGTACGGCGGCGCCGTGTCGGCCGCCCCCCGGCGGGGCGGCGGGTTCGAGGTGCTGGCCAGGTTCCCCATGGCGAAGGCGGCGTAGATGATCCGGGTGATGCTGGTCGACGACCAGGAGCTGTTGCGGGCCGGCTTCCGGATGGTGCTCGGCGCGCAGCCGGACATCGAGGTGGTGGCGGAGGCCGGGGACGGCCGCACCGCCCTGGAGATCCTCAAGGACACGCAGGTGGACGTGGTGCTGATGGACGTCCGCATGCCCGGCATGGACGGCGTCGAGGCCACCGCCCACATCGACGGGCCGAAGGTG
This sequence comes from Nonomuraea sp. MG754425, assembly GCF_021699195.1. Classification (GTDB taxonomy): domain Bacteria; phylum Actinomycetota; class Actinomycetes; order Streptosporangiales; family Streptosporangiaceae; genus Nonomuraea. The sequence goes on from NZ_SSXE01000003.1 coordinate 70,680, forward strand.
CTCATCCTGACCACGTTCGACCTCGACGAGTACGCCTTCGCGGCGGTCAAGGCGGGCGCGGCCGGGTTCCTGCTGAAGGACGTGCCGCCGAACGACCTGGTCAACGCCATCAGGGTGGTGCACGCGGGCGAGTCCGTGGTGTCGCCGAGCACGCTGCGCCGGATGCTGGACCGCTTCGCCGCGCAGCTCCCCTCCGGCACGCCGGTGGCGTCGGCGGCCGACCTGACGCCGCGCGAGCGCGAGGTGCTGCTCATGGTGGCCCGGGGCCTGTCCAACATGGAGATCGCCGCGGGTCTGGAGGTGGCGGAGGCCACGGTGAAGACGCATCTGGGGCGGGTGCTGGCCAAGCTGGGGCTGCGGGATCGGGCCCAGGTGGTGGTGTACGCGTACGAGGCCGGGCTGATCGTGCCCGCGCCTCGGCCGAAAGTCTGACGGGGGTCATCCACCGGCGCACACAAAGTCCCTCCTCAAGGCCCATAATTCGCGAAATTTCCACTTCTAGCGTGAGTCGCGGCTGCAAATCACGACAAGGAGTGAAAGTGACGCTCACCGAGACCCGGCGCCAGGCCCCGCCCGCCGTGGTGGCCACCGATCTGACCAAGGTGTACGGCCAGGGCGACGCCCTCGTGCACGCCCTGCGCGGCGTGACCGTGTCCTTCGCCACCGCCGCGTTCACCGCCATCATGGGCCCGTCGGGCTCGGGCAAGTCGACGCTCATGCACTGCCTGGCCGGCCTCGACACCGCCACCTCGGGCACCGTGCACATCGGCGACGTGGAGCTGACCGGCCTGACCGACCGGCGGCTGACGCTGCTGCGCCGGGAGCGGATCGGCTTCGTCTTCCAGGCGTTCAACCTGCTGCCCACGCTGAGCGCCGAGCAGAACATCCGCCTGCCCCTCGACATCTCCGCCCGCCAGGCCGACCAGGCGCTGTTCGACCGGGTGATCGAGACCGTCGGGCTGAAGGACCGGCTCGCGCACCGGCCGGCCGAGCTGTCCGGCGGCCAGCAGCAGCGCGTGGCCGTGGCCAGGGCGCTCATCAGCAAGCCCCAGGTGATCTTCGCCGACGAGCCCACGGGAAACCTGGACTCGCGCAGCGGGGCCGAGGTCCTGTCCTTCCTGCGCACCTCGGTGCGGGAACTGGGCCAGACCATCGTCATGGTCACGCACGACCCGGTGGCGGCCTCGTACGCCGACCGCGTGGTGTTCCTGCGTGACGGCGAGCTGGTCACCGAGGTCGGCTCCCCGACCCCGCAGAGCGTGCTGGACACCCTCGTCCGGCTGGAGGCGTGAGGTGCTCAGGACCGCGCTGGCCGGGTTGCGCGCGCACCGGCTCAGGCTGCTGCTCACGTCGCTGGCGATCATGCTCGGGGTGGGGTTCATCGCGGGCACGTTCGTGCTGAACGACACCGTCCAGGCCGGCTTCGCGCAGCGGGTCACGGCGGACGCCGCCAAGGTGGACGTGGCGGTGTTGCCCGCCAGGACCGGCGCGACGGTGCCGCATCGGGTGCTGGAGCGGGTCCGCGCGCTGCCCGGCGTGACCGAGGCCCAGGGCCTGATCAGGGGCGGCGCCCCCGTCCTCGGCAAGGACGGCAAGACCTTCGGCAACGCCCCGACCACCGCGCTGTCGGTCGTGCGCGGCCCGCTCGACCGCACCCACGTCGTCTCCGGCACCGGTCCCGGCACCGACGACCAGGCCGCGGTCCTCGACGAGAACACCGCGCGGGCCCAGGGCTTCCGTCTCGGCGACACGATCACCGTGCTCGACGCGGGCCGGAGCGCGCACCGGTTCAGGCTGGTCGGGCTGATCGACACCGGCGTGGACCAGATGCTCGCCTACACCGGCGCGGTCGGCTTCACCCACGCCACCGCCCAGCGGATGACGGGCGTGAAGGGGTACGCGGAGATCGACGTGGCGGGCACGGTGTCGAAGCAGGCCGTCGCGGCGGCCGTCGGCGGCGCGTACGCCGTCAGGACCGGGGACGAGCTGGCCGACGACCTGGCCAGGGCCGCCGGCATCGAGACGCGGATGCTCACGCTGGGCCTGCTGATGTTCGGTGTCGTCGCGATGGCGGTGGCCGCGCTGGTCATCTACAACACCTTCAACATCCTCGTCGCCCAGCGCACCCGGGAGATGGCGCTGCTGCGCTGCATCGGGGCCACGCGCGGGCAGGTGTTCGGCTCGATCCTGCTGGAGTCGGCCGTCGTGGGGCTGCTGGCCTCCGCGCTGGGCCTGTTCATCGGCTACGGCCTGGCCGCGCTCACGCTGAGCGTGCTCACCGCGCTGGACGCCCCGCTGCCCACGGACGCGGCCATCGCCCTCACCCCGGCCACGATCGGGACCGGCCTGGCCGTGGGCCTGGTCGTCACGGTGTGCGCGGCCCTGCTGCCCGCCCGCGCCGCCACCCGCGTGCCGCCGGTCTCGGCGCTGCGCAGCCGGGCGGAGGAGCAGACGTTCCGCACGGGCCTGGCGCGCGGCGCTTTCGCGGCGCTGTTCCTGGCGGCGGGCCTCGGCACGACGGCGGTCGGCGCGTTCGTGCTCGAACCCGGCCGGGAGGTCTCGCTGCTCGTGGTCGTGGCCGGGGGCGCGCTGACCTTCCTGGCCGTGCTCATCCTGGGACCGGTGCTGGTCAGGCCGTTGAGCGCGCTGGTGGGCTGGGCGCCGCGTCGGCTGTTCGGGGTGCCGGGCCGGCTGGCCGTGGACAACTCCGGGCGCAACCCCAGGCGGGCGGCCACCACCACGGTGGCGCTGACCATCGGGGTGACGCTGATGACGCTGATCTCGGTGGTCACCGCGTCCACCCGGACGACGATGACGGTCAAGCTGGACGAGCAGTTCCCCATCGACTTCCTGCTCGCCGACCAGGAACGTGCCTCCGTCGTCCCCAGGTCCGTGGCCGAGGAGCTGCGCGGCAGGCCGGAGCTGGCCTCGGTGGCGCAGATCCGCCAGGTGGAGGCGCCGGTCATGGGCGAGCGGCTCACGGTGGGCACCTACAGCGGGCCCGTCCGGCCGTACGTCGCCGCCGGCTCCATGGCGGGCTTCGGTCCCGGTCAGGCGGCGCTGGACGAGATCACGGCCGAGCGGCTCGGCGTGCGGGTCGGCGACGCGGTGAGTCTGCGGACCGGGCGCGCGGGCACCGTGTCGCTGAAGGTGGTCGCGCTGCTCGACGGCAACCAGTCGGGGCTGCCGCCGGTCACGCTCGCGGAGCGGCCGTTCGAGTCGTACTTCGGCTCGGTGCCCGACGCCCGGGTGATGGTGACGATCAAGGACGGCGTGCCCGAGGAGCGGGCCAGGGCGGTCGTGGACGCCGCCGCCGCGCCCTACCCGGCCGTGCAGGTCAGCAGCTCGACGGAGGTACGCGGGCAGTTCGACGAGACGCTCGACATGATGCTCATGATCATCTCCGGGCTGCTCGGGCTGGCGATCCTGATCTCGCTGCTGGGCATCGCGAACACGCTGTCGCTCTCGGTGCACGAACGCACCAGGGAGTCCGCCCTGCTGCGGGCGCTCGGCCTGACCCGGGCGCAGTTGCGCCGGATGGTGTCCGTCGAGGCGCTGATCCTCGGGCTGATCGGGGCGCTGGTGGGGGTGGTGCTGGGCGTCGTCTTCGGCTGGGCCGCGATGCGGGCGATGCTGGAGGGCTCCGTCCTGTCCGTGCCGGTGCCGCAGATCGTGCTGTTCGTGGTGCTGTCGGGGCTGGCGGGCGTGCTGGCGGCGGTGCTCCCGGCCCGCCGCGCGGCACGGGCGTCGATCGTCGGCTCCCTCGCCACGGGGTGACATCCGGATGAACGGGCGGAACACCTTACGCGATGCCGGAGCCGATCGAGCACTCCACACAGCACCCGGCACAGCCCATCGGGCAGAGTGCTCCGTGCGGTCAGCGGGGGGTGCGGCCGGGCCACAGTTCGGCCACGGTCTCCGGATCGAGCAGCGGCCGGGCCACCACCTCGCCCGTGGCCCCGTCGATGACCACGCAACCGCCCCCGGCCGTCTCCGGCAGCCTGGCCGGATCGTCGGGCTCCAGGTCGCGGACCCACGCCACGTACCCGCCGTCGAAGCCGTACACGCCGACCGGCAGCGCGTCCTCCGGCTCCCGCACCCCGTTGTAGTACTCCTCGGCCAGCGCCCTGGCCTGCTCCAGGTTCATCGTGGCCGCCCCAGGCGATCGAGCAGCACACAGAACACCCCGGTCACCGTCCGGTACGGCGGCTCGACCGACATGTGCCCCCGCTGGGCGTCGATCCAGATCACCTCGCCGTCGAAGTTCACCGCGTTCCAGACGTGCGAGCCGCCGCCCGGCCAGCGCACCAGGATGACCGCCGCCCCGCCGTGCCCGGCGTCGAGCAGCCGCCGGGCGATCATCGGGTAGGCGTGCCGGCCCTGGCCCGCGTACTGCAGGCGGTGGCTCACCCACCGTTCGATCCGGGCCACGCTGCCCTGCTCGCCGGTCAGCACGGGCCGGCCGATCCGGTCGTACTCGGGCAGTCTCGGCGCGGCCGTCGCGGGCTCGCCGTGCCAGGTGGACAGCACGGCGAGCGCGCAGTCGGCGGCGTTGGAGGCCCGGAACGGATCGTCGGCGGGCCCGCCGCCGTTGATCAGGCGCACCCATGTGCCGCGCGGGTCGGGAAAACGGGCGCCGGGCCGCAGCGCCCCGGCGAGGTCCCGCTCCACCTGCGGGTCCGGCTTCGCGAGCCCGCCGGGCACGCCGTACGGACGGCTGTCCGCGAGCCTGGGCGGACGCCGGGGCCCGTCGAACCAGTCGTCCCCGGCGTCGGGCGCGTCGTCACCGGTCGCGGCATCGGCCCTCTCGTGGCCGGGCCGCGCCGGCTCGGCGGCCAGCTCGTAGTCGAGCCACCGCACGCCCTCGGCCACCACGGGGTTGTACGGCCCATCTCGCAGGGCCCACCGGACACTCGGCTTGCGCTCGTGGAACACGGCCTGCCTCCTGTCATGCCTCGACGAACGATCGTAGAGGCGACTCCGTGTCAAGGGGGCGGACTCGGCGGAGATTCTCTGTTCCGGCCGCCCCGTCCACCTGCGCAAACACCCTCAAATCCGGGCTCAGGCCACGTCCACGGTGATGGAGTGCCAGCCGGTCGCGCCGTCGGGCGCGGGCGGCGCGACCTGCTCGGTCTGGGTACGCCCGGAGGCGTCGGTCGCCCGCACCTCGATCGTGTGCCGGCCTGGAGTGGCGGCCCAGTCGATCACCCACTGCCGCCACGTGTCGGGACCGGGTGTCTGGGCCAGCCGCGCCTGCCGCCACTGCCCGCGATCCACCCGCACCTCGACCGCGGCCACGCCGACGTGCTGCGCCCACGCCACCCCGGCGATCGTGGTGGCGCCCGCCTTGAGCGAGTCGCCCGACCTGGGCACGTCGATGCGCGACTGGGTCTTGACGGGGCCCTTGGCCGACCAGCCGCGCGGCGTCCAGTACGCCTGGTCGACGTCGAACCTGGTCACCTTGATGTCCACCACCCACTTGGTGGCCGAGACGTACCCGTACAGGCCGGGCACCACCTGGCGTACGGGGAAGCCGTGCTCCAGGGGCAGCGCCTCGCCGTTCATGGCGACCGCGAACAGCGCGTCGCGGCCGTCCATCACCACGTCCACCGGGGTGCCGCAGGTGAAGCCGTCGGCGGAGGTGGACAGCAGCATGTCGGCGTCGGAACGCAGCCCGGCGCGGCGCAGCACGTCGGCCATCCGCGCGCCCAGCCAGCGGGCGTTGCCCACGTAGGGGCCGCCGACCTCGTTGGACACGCACGCCAGCGTGACGTACGTCTCGGTCAGCGGCAGCTTCAGCAGGTCGGCGTAGGTGAGCTCGACGGGACGGTCCACCATGCCGTGGACGCGCAGGACCCAGTCGCGGGGATCCACCTGGGGGACGACGATCGCGGTGTCGACGCGGTAGAAGTCGCCGTTCGGGGTGACGAACGGGGACAGGCCGCCGATGCGCAGGTCCGTGCCCGCGGGCAGGGGCCGGGCGGGCGTCGCGGGCGCGGGGAGCCTGACGCCGCCGCGCGCCGCGTTCACGGCCCGCCGTCCGCCGAGTTGCTGCCCGAGCACCGCGGCGGCGCCCGCCACCACCGCGCCCCCGGCGGCCCCGGTGAGCAGCCGCCGCCGGTCGAACGTCGCCGCCCGCCCTCCGGCCCGCATCACCGTCGGCCGCTCGGCCTCCGCCCCGCCGCCGAAGCCGCCCTCGACCTCGTGACCGGGCTCCCCGGCCCCGGGAAACACGGGCTCAGCGGGCGCGGAACCGGGCGGCGGGGAGATCGGCTCAGCGGACCCAGCGGGCGAGAGCCCACCGGACCCAGCGGCCCCGGCCCGCGCGACGGGCCCGGTGGCGCGCCGGAGCAGCCAGGTCAAGGCCCAGGCCCCCGCGAGGGCCCCCAGCACGGTCGGCACGGCGTCCAGCAGCCGGGTGTCCGGCCGGGTCACCACGGCCAGCACGCCGATCGCCCCGAACAGCCCGAACCCCGCGTATCCGGCCGCGGGCGCACGCCGGGCCGACACCCCGATGACGGCGGCCACGGCGGCCAGCACCACCAGCACCCCGGCCACCAGAACGGTCTTGTCGTTCTCGCCGAAGGTGTTGATGGCGAAGTCCTTGACCGGGGCCGGCGCCAGGTCGACGGCCGCGTCACCGACCGCCACCACGGGGAACGCCGCCGGCGCGCCGCCCACCCCGGCCACGAGCTGGGCGACCCCGAGGGCGACGCCTCCGGAGACCAATCCTGCCAACGCCCCCGCCCACGGGGGGACCGTCACTTCAGTCCGCACACCTGAGACGGTACGCCGCCGGACGCCGAACGGTGCACAGGCAGGTGGTTCCTCAGGCGGGTGGTTACGAGGTGAGCAGCTCTCGCGCGACCGGGGCCAGCGCCCGGAAGGCCCGCCCCCGGTGGCTGATCGCGTCCTTCTCCTCGGGAGCCAGTTCGGCCGTCGTCCGCGACTCACCCTCGGGCACGAAGATCGGGTCGTAGCCGAACCCGTTGGCGCCCCGGGGCGAGCGGACCAGCCGGCCGGGCAGCGTGCCCTCCACCACCCGGGACTCCCCGGACGGCAGCGCCAGCGCGGCGGCGCAGGCGAAGTGCGCGGCGAGCTTGTCGTCGGGCACGTCGGAGACCTGGGCGAGCAGCAGGTCGAGGTTGGCGAGGTCGGCGCCGTGGCGACCGGCCCAGCGGGCCGAGAAGACGCCCGGCATGCCGTTGAGCACGTCGACGCAGAGCCCGGAGTCGTCGGCCACCGCGGGCAGCCCGGAGCCCTGGGCCACCGCGTGCGCCTTGAGCAGGGCGTTCTCCTCGAACGTGACCCCGGTCTCGGCGATCTCGCCGATCGAGGGGAACTCCTCCAGCCCGACGATGTCGAACCCGGCGAGGATGCGGCGCAGCTCCGCTATCTTGCCCGCGTTGCGGGTGGCCAGCACGACCTTCACGAGCTCAGCGCCTCCTGCTGGAAGAGGGTCAGCTCCTCGCAGCCCGCCACGGCCAGGTCGAGCAGGCTGTCGAGCGCGCCCCGGTCGAACGGCGCGCCCTCGGCCGTGCCCTGGACCTCGACGAACGTGCCGTCGCCGGTCATCACGATGTTCATGTCGGTCTCGGCGGCGACGTCCTCGGTGTAGCAGAGGTCGAGCATCGGCACCGAGCCGACCACGCCGACGGAGACGGCCGCGACCGAGCCGATGAGCGGGTCGCCGGGGCACATGCGGCGCTGGCGCATCCACGCGATCGCGTCGGCCAGCGCGACGTAGGCGCCGGTGATGGCGGCGGTGCGGGTGCCGCCGTCGGCCTCCAGCACGTCGCAGTCGAGCAGAATGGAGTTTTCCCCCAACGCTTTGTAATCGACGCAGGCACGCAGTGAACGCCCGATCAACCGGGAAATCTCGTGGGTCCGCCCGCCGATTTTGCCGCGGACCGATTCGCGATCGTTACGGGTATTGGTCGCCCGCGGCAACATCGCGTATTCGGCCGTAACCCAGCCCTGCCCGCTGCCCCTGCGCCAGCGGGGCACGCTGTCCTGCACGGAGGCGGCGCACAGCACCCGGGTGCCGCCGAACTCGACCAGCGCGGAACCCTCGGCGTGGGTCAGCCATCGCCTGGTGATGGTCACGGGTCGGAGCTGGTCAGGGTTGCGGCCATCCTGTCGGGACATGCAGATCACCCTATCTCCGCGACACAACGCTCTTGACCAAATGTGTCCGCCACATGGATCCTTACGCAATGACAACGGGGGTGTTGCGAAACCCTGACTTCCTCCGGTTCCTGACTTCGCACGTGGCGAACGAACTTGGGGCGAATATCTCACGCGTCGCCCTTCCGCTGGTAGCAGTGCTGGTGCTGCACGCGGGGCCCGCGGAGGTGGGGGTGCTGTCGTCGCTGCAGACGGCGGCCTTCCTGTTGATCGGCCTGCCTGCGGGGGTGTGGGTCGACCGGATGCGCAAGCGCCGGGTGATGATGGTCTCCGACCTGGCCAAGTTCACGGTGCTGGCGAGCATCCCGGTGGCGGCCGCGCTCGACGTGCTGACGATCGAGATGATGTTCGCGGTCGCGCTGATCGCGGGGATGTCACAGGTGTTCAACGATGTGGCCGACCAGACGTACCTGCCTGATCTGGTGAGCACCGCGCAGCTCAGCGACGGGAACGCGAAGCTGGAGGTCGTGCGGTCGGGAGCGTTCCTGGCGGGGCCGGGCCTGGGGGGCGTGCTGGTGCAGTTGCTCGGCGCGCCGCGCACGATCGTGGCCACCGCCATCGGCGCGCTCGCCTCGGTGTTCCTGCTGGCCAGCATCAAGGCGCCCGACAAACCACCCGCCGACGTCGAGCGCGGCCCGCTGCTGCGGGAGATCCGCGCGGGCCTGTCGTACGTGTGGCGCGACCGGCTGTTACGCGCGTTCGTGGCCTCCTCGGCGATCGGCAACCTGTGCGTGAGCGGGGTGCTCGGCCTGTCGGTGCTCTTCCTCGCCGAGACCGTGAAGCTGTCGCCCGGCGTGCTCGGGGTGCTGCTCATGTCGGGAGGGGTCGGCGGCCTGCTGGGCGGGCTGACCGGAAGCTGGTTATCGAGGAGACTCGGCACCGCCAGGACGACCTGGCTGGCCGCCGTGATCGGCGCCCCGTTCGGCCTGCTCCTGCCCATGACGGAGGCCGACTGGCGGGTGGTGTGCTTCGCGATCACCTCGATCGTGATCTCCTGGAACGCGACGCTGTCGAACGTCGGCCAGACCACCTACCGGCAGACCGTCACCCCCGAGCACCTGCTCGGCCGGGTCAACGCGTCGGTGCGGTTCCTGACGTGGGGCGCGATGCCGCTGGGCGCGCTGCTCGGCGGGCTCGTCGCGCAGCAGATCGGGGTTCGGGAGGCGTTGTGGCTGCTCATGATCGGCCGGATGATGGCGTTCGTGCCGCTGCTGTTCTCGCCGCTGCCGCGCATGCGTGACTACGGCGACGTCGTGGCCAGGCCGTGACCCGCGCCCGGCTCAGGTCAGGTCGTAGACGGCGCCGCTGCGGGCCAGCTCCAGCGGCCCGCCGTAGCCGCCGCCCGAAGCCTCCTCCAGCACGGTGGCCTGGTCGTTCCACGGGACGAGGTGGGTCAGGACGAGCCGGCCGACGTCTGCCTTGGCCGCGTGCTCGGCCGCCTGCCGGCCGGTCAGGTGCAGCCCGGAGGGCAGCTCGGGGCGCTCGACGAACGACGCCTCGCACAGCAGCAGGTCGGTGCCCGCGGCCAGCTTGACCAGCTCGCTCGACTCCCCGGTGTCACCGGAGTAGGCCATGCTCACGCCGCCGGCGGCGACCCGGAAGCCGTACGCCTCGACCGGGTGGTTGACCAGGCCGGCGGTGAGGGTGAACGGGCCGATCTCGTACGAGCCGGGCGTCAGCGCCACGAACTCGAACGCGGTCTCCAGTCCCGGCTCGTCCGGCATGCCGTACGCGGCGGCGAGCCGGGCGGACGCCCCGGCGGGCGCGTAGACCGGCACGACGGGATAGGGGGCCCCGGGCCCGTACGTCCTGGCCACGTGATAGCCGCAGATGTCGAGGCAGTGATCGGCGTGCAGGTGTGACAGGCAGATGGCGTCGACGTCGTACAGGCCGGTGTGGCGTTGCAGCGCGCCGAGCGACCCGCTGCCGAGGTCGAGCAGCATCCTGAACCCGTCGGCTTCGAGAAGGTAGCAGGACGCGGGGCTGTCGGGGCCGGGGTAGCTCCCGGAGCAGCCGACGATGGTCACCTTCATGTGGGCCTCCCGTTATAGGTAGTACCCCCCACTGGTGCGACTTCGACCACATCGATCTCCGGGCCCAGGAACCGTCGCCCGAGCCGGGCGAAGAGCAGGGAGTCGCCGGTGGCGCGGAAGCGGTGCCGGGGGGTGGCGTCGGTTCCGGCCGCCAGATCGCGGTCGTGCAGGATCCGGTAGACGTCCTTGGCCGTCTCGTCGGCGCTGGAGATCAGCGTGACCCCGTCGCCGGCGACGTAGGAGATGGCGCCGGTGAGCAGCGGGTAGTGCGTGCAGCCGAGGATGAGCGTGTCGCACCCGGCGTCCCTGACGGGCTCCAGGTACTCGCCCACGACCTTGATGAGGTCATCGCTCATCGTCTCCCCGCGCTCGACGTACTCCACCAGGCGCGGGGCGGCCACGCCGGTGAGGTGCACGTCGGGCGCCGCGGTGAAGGCGTCGTGGTAGGCCATGGAGTCGATGGTGGCCGAGGTGGCGATCACGCCGACCCTGCCGTTGCGGGTGGCCCGTACCGCGCGCCTGGTGGCGGGCATGATCACTTCGACGACGGGCACGTCGTAGCGCTCGCGGGCGTCGCGCAGCACCGCCGAGCTGGCGCTGTTGCAGGCGATCACGAGCATCTTGACGTCCTGCTCGACCAGGTGGTCCATCACCTCCAGCGCGTACGCGCGCAGTTCCGCGATGCGCTTGGGCCCGTACGGCTGGTGGGCCGTGTCGGCCACGTAGGTGATGGACTCGTGGGGCAGTTGGTCGATGATCGCGCGCGCGACCGTCAGGCCGCCCACCCCGCTGTCGAAGATCCCAATACTCGCGTCCGGCACGCTCTAGAGGGTAGGCGACCTGCCCGATCGACACTGCGTAAGAATGCTCACACTGCGACAGGCGTGGCGTGCGGCGATGCCGGGAGGGTCACGTCCGGGGGGCGTCAGCCCCTTCCGACGCGGGCGAGCTGGCGCGACTGGGCCACGAGGCGGCCGGTGGAGTCGCGTACCTCGACCTCCTCGTCGAACCAGCCGTCGGAGATCAGCCGGCCGCCGCCGAGCAGCGTGAGCGGGCCGGGCGCGGGCAGGGCCCGCAGGTGCCAGGTGAGGTCCACGGTGGGGGCCCAGCCGCGGGCCCCGGCGGAGAAGACGACGGGCGGCAGCGCGTCCACGGCCAGCGCCAGCACGTACGGGTCGGGGTCCTGGGGCTCGGCCATCCTGAAGTAGGCCCGCGACTCGGGCCGGCCGGTGGGCTCGCCCTTCAGCCAGCCGATCGTGGGCGGGTCGAAGAGCAGCTCCATCTGGGCGTTCAGCGTCATGCCCGAGTCGGGCTTCGGGTCGGGGAGCTTGACGCACTCCTCCAGCGGGGGCATGGGGTGGGCCGCCTCGCCGGCGTGCACGGGCTCGACGTCGTGCAGCGTGGCCGTGGTGATCAGCCCCTCGATCTGCGGCACGCCGTCCTGGACCAGGGTCGCCCTGGCGAACGCGACGGTCCGGCCCGCCTTCAGCGGCTCGATCCTGACCTGCGCCGGTCCGGGGGCCGCCGACCTCAGGAACTGCGCCGTCTGGCTCACGGGGTGCTCGAACGGCGAGGCGTCCACCGCCGCACGCAGGATCACGGCCATGAGGTAGCCGCCGTTGAGCGGGCCGCCGATCGCGTATCCGGGGTCGATGCACACGTCGTAGGTGTTCTCGTCCACCCTGATCGCCTGCGTGGCCTCGTCGAACTTGGTCATCCGCCCTGCCTCACATCTGGAACTATGTTCTAGACACTTTAGAGCATTCCTCGCTCAGCGCGCCTACCTGCGAAAACATGATTCGGCTGACAACGTTTGATCATGGCAAGTGTCACCGAACTCCGCGGACAGTCCGTTTGGGACTCCAACGGGGTGTGGGTCGGTTTCGTGGTGGACATCCGGGTGGTCAAGCACAAGGGCGAACTCCAGCAGAGCCACACGGTCTACGGCCTCGTCGTCTCCGGTCGCCGGGCCCCGCTCCTGCTCGGGCTCACCCGCGATCGGCAGGACCGATCGACCTGGTTCTCACAGACGTTGGCGCGGGTCGTCTACGCCGGGTGCACTTTCGTGCCCTGGGCGAACGTCGCCGACTACGGAGGCGGCGAGGTGCACCTTGATGTCCTGAGAAAAGAGCTGAACAGGGTCTAAATTTCGACTTCAGTACATTGCAAGCGCCCGTCTAGCAACATCAGCTACTTTCATTGTGGTCAAAAGTCCACATTGTGAGTTGAGTGATGTCTGCGAACAATCCCCCCTATGGCCAGGATCCTGACCGGACCACGGCATACAACTGGAACCAGGGGCAACAGCCGGAGCAGCAGCCGGCGGCTCAGTACCCGAGCCCGCCCTACCCTCCGCAGCAGCCGTACCAGCAGCAGCCCTATGGCCAGCAGTACGACGCGCAAGGACAGGGGGCCTACGGCCAGCAGGCGTCCCACGGGCAGCAGCAACCCTCCTACGGCTCCCAGTACGGGCAGCAGCACGGGCAGCAGCAGCCCTCTTATGGCACGCCCCAGTACGGTGGCCAGCAAGGCTGGCAACAGGAGCAGGGCGGCTGGCAACAGCAACCGCAACAGCAGGGTTGGCAGCAGGAACAGGGTTGGCAGCAGGGCCAGTACGCCCAGGGCGGCTGGCAGCAGCAGGGCCCCGAGGGTTTCGGCCCGCCCGAGCCGCCGAAGAAGGGCCGCAAGACCTGGATCATCGCCGTCGCGGCGGCGCTGGCCGTGGTGCTGTTCGGCGGCGGCGCGGTGTGGGCCGTGGGCGCCTTCGGCGGCGGCGGCACGCAGCCGAACGACGTCCTGCCCGCTGACGCGATCGCCTATGCCCGCGTCGACCTGGACCCGGCCGCCAACCAGAAGCTGGCGCTGTTCGAGCTGGCCAGGAAGTTCACGGTCACCAAGGACGCCTTCACCGGCGACGACCCGCGCAAGGCGCTGTTCGACGCCATCAACGACCAGGATTCCGACAGCGACGTCGACTTCGCCAAGGACGTCGACCCGTGGCTCGGCAGCCGGATCGGCGTCGCCGCCGTACCTTCCGGCAAGGAGGAGCCCGACGTCGCGGTGGCCGTCCAGATCAAGGACCAGGAACTGGCCAAGGCCGGCATCGCCAAGCTGATGAAGGGCGACAAGTACGGCGTGGCCTTCCGCGAGGACTACGCCCTGCTGAGCTCCACGCAGGCCCTGGCCGACAAGTACGCCACGGCCGAGGGCAGCCTGTCCGACAACGCCGAGTACGCCGAGGACATGGGCGCCGTCGGCGAGCAGGGCGTGCTGTCGTTCTGGGCCGACATGGGCGGCCTGATGGAGCTGGCCAAGACGCAGATCCCGGCCGGCCAGGAGGCGGCCGTCGAGCAGATCAAGGACGCCCGGTTCGCCGGCGCCCTGCGCTTCGACAGCGCCTACGTCGAGTTGGCCGGCATCGTCCGCGGCGCCAAGGGCATGACCGCGGAGGGCGACCTGCCCAAGGCCAACCTGGCCACGCTGCCCGCCTCCACGGCCGGCGCGCTGTCGATCTCCGGCCTCGACCAGGTCGTCACCAAGCAGTGGGCCGAGATCGAGAAGCAGGCCGTGGCGTCCGGCAACGCGCAGCTCAGCCAGATGCTGCAGCAGGCCAAGACGCAGCTCGGCCTGGCGCTGCCCGGCGACCTCGCCACGATCCTGGGCCAGAACTTCACGGTCGCGGTGGACAGCGAGGGCCTCGACGGCCAGCAGATCAAGGGCGGCGTGCGGGTCGTGACCGACCCGGCCAAGGCGCAGGCGATCCTCGACAAGGTGCAGCAGGCGCTGACCCAGCAGGGCGCTACCAGCCCGCAGATCGCCAAGGTCGCCGGTGACGGCGTCTTCACGGTGGCGACGACCGACGAGTACGCGAAGAAACTGGCCGAGGAGGGCACACTGGGCGACTCGGAGACGTTCCAGACCGCGATCCCCAACGCGGGCGAGGTGAACTTCGCGCTCTTCGTGGACCTCGACAAGGTCGAGAACCTCTACCTCGGTTCCATGCAGGGCGACGAGAAGGCCAACCTCCAGGTGCTGCGGGCGGTCGGGCTGAGCGGCACGCAGACCGACAGCGAGGCGGCGTTCTCACTGCGGCTGCTGTTCAACTGAGCGCGCGGCACCTGCCGGGTGCGTGCGGCTGAATCGGCGGGAACGCGAAGGGCGGCCTGGTCCACCGAGGACCGGGCCGCCCTGCTGTTGCTCCGTCAGCCTCCGCCCCAGTCTCCGACTACGCCCAGAGCTGGCCTTCGAGGCGGTCCTCCGCCTCCTCCAAGGTGCCCTCGTAGGCGCCCGTGGACAGGTACTTCCAGCCGCCGTCGGCCACCACGAACGCGACGTCGGCGCGTTCGCCCGCCTTGACCGCCTTCGCGGCCACGCCCAGCGCCGCGTGCAGCGCGGCCCCGGTCGAGACGCCGGCGAAGATGCCCTCCGAGGCCAGCAGCTCGCGGGTACGCCGCAGCGCGTCGGCCGAGCCCACCGAGAAGCGGGTGGTCAGCACCGACTCGTCGTAGAGCTCGGGGATGAAGCCCTCGTCCACGTTGCGCAGCCCGTAGACCAGTTCGCCGTAGCGCGGCTCGGCGGCGACGATCTGGACGTCCGGCACCCGCTCACGCAGGAACCGCCCGACGCCCATCAGCGTCCCCGTCGTGCCGAGCCCGGCGACGAAGTGGGTGATCGTGGGCAGGTCCTCGAGGATCTCGGGGCCGGTGCTCTCGTAGTGGGAGCGCCAGTTGGCCGGGTTGCCGTACTGGTAGAGCATCACCCAGTCGGGGTGCTCGGCGGCCAGCCCCTTGGCTACCCGCACGGCCTCGTTGGAGCCGCCCGCGGCGGGCGAGGAGATGATCTCCGCGCCCCACATGCGCAGGAGCTGGCGGCGCTCCTCCGAGGTGTTCTCCGGCATCACGCAGACCAGCCGGTAGCCCTTGAGCCGGGCCGACATGGCCAGCGAGATGCCGGTGTTGCCGCTGGTCGGCTCGAGGATCGTGCAGCCCGGCCTGAGCAGCCCGTCCTTCTCGGCCTCCTGGATCATCCAGAGCGCGGGCCGGTCCTTGATCGAGCCGGTCGGGTTGCGGTCCTCGAGCTTGGCCCAGATCCGCACGTCGGCGGAGGGCGACAACCTCGGCAACCCGACCAGGGGCGTGCGGCCGACCGAGTCCATCAGCGATTCGAACCGCATGTCAGCCGCCGGCGACGGCGGGAAGCACGGTCACCGTGTCGCCGTCGGACACCGGCGTGCCGAGGCCGCCCAGGAAACGCACGTCTTCGTCGTTCAGGTAGACGTTGACGAAGCGGCGCAGGCTGCCGTCGTCGACCAGGCGCTCCTTGATGCCGGGGTGCAGGGCCTCAAGGTTGCTGATCAGCTCTTCGAGCGTGGCGCCCTCGGCGCTGACGGCCTTGGCGCCGTCGGTGTAATTACGCAGGATGGTCGGAATGCGAACCTCGATGGCCATCGCGCTCAGTCTCCTCAGTCAGGTCGTCGTCCCATCGGCATGCAACACCGACGGCTGGATGCGGATTCCGCATCAGCGACAGTCGTAGACGACGACAGCCGGAGTGTGCGCGAACAGGAAGCTCTGCACAGGTCGGGCCATCATGGGAGAAACCTTACCTCTTCCTCGGTGACGACACCGTCGAGGATGCGGTAGGAGCGGAACTCGACGTCGTTCTCATCCCTGGTGGAGACCAGGACGTAGTGGGCGTCGGGCTCGGAGGCGTACGAGATGTCGGTGCGCGACGGGTACGCCTCGGTGGCCGTGTGGGAGTGGTAGATCACGACCGGGGTCTCGTCGCGGTCGTCGATCTCCCGCCACACCCGGAACTGCTCCATCGAGTCGAAGCGGTAGAAGGTCGGGGAACGCTCGGCGTTCTCCATCGGGATGAACCGCTCGGGCACCCCGTTCCTGCCCGCGATCACACCGCACGCCTCGTCCGGGTGGTCGGCGCGGGCATGGGCGACGATCTGGTCCACCAGTTCCTGCGGGATCGACAGCATGCCCGGAAATTACCAGAGCGCCCGGACCAGGCTGTCCTGGAGGTAGGTCAGCCAGTCGTAGGTCACGTAGGCCGGGTAGCGGGGGTCATCCTCGGACATCGTCGCGATCTGGTCGTGGATCTCCTCGGTCACCTCGAGCTTGGTGCCGAGGGTCAGGCGCAGGTCGTTGAGCGCGCGCAACCACGCCTGGGCCTGCTCGGGCGACAGCTCGAAGCGGCCCGAGCGGGCGCTCTCGTGCACGGTCTGCGCGTCGGCCCGCTTGCCGTCGCGCAGCGTGGCCTCGGTGTAGCGGCGGAACTCGGCCGACTCCTTGTCGTCCTGGTACGCCGACGGGAACAGCCTGGCCAGCACCGGATCCGACGGCGCCGCGCCGTCGCCGACGCCGATGCCGAGGGCCCGCTCCAGCGGGTCGTCGCTGGTCTGCCCGGGAGAGACGATGCCGAGCATCATGGAGGCGAGCGAGCGCAGCAGCGAGACCTCGGCCGCCTCGAAGACCGCGACGACGTTGCCGTTCCTGCCTCGCGAGAACCCCGAAGTCACCGGTGCCGCCTCACTGCTCTCGATCTGCTCATAGGACTCATAGGACTCATAGGACGTGCAGGGCTCAGCGGACCCGGACGACTTGGCCGACTTGAGCGGCTCACTTGACCGAATCCGGCTGGACCGTCGCCCACAGGCCGTAGGAGTGGAGAATCTGCACATCCCGTTCCATCTCCTCCCGCGTGCCGCTGGACACGACCGCCTTGCCCTTGTGATGCACGTCCAGCATCAGCTTCTCGGCCTTCTCCCGCGGGTAACCGAAGACCGATTGGAAGACATAGGTCACATAGGACATGAGGTTGACCGGGTCATTCCAGACGATGGTCACCCACGGCAGATCGGGCCGGACGTCCGATGACGGACGCTCGACGGCGATTGGAGCAGTGCTACCCACATCCCCGAGTCTGCCCTATCTGGGCCGTAGTCTTCGAGTCGTGAGAATGACCATGAGCACTGCGTTGCTCACAGATCACTATGAGCTGACGATGCTGCAGGCCGCCCTGCGCAGCGGCGCGGCACACCGCCGCGCGGTTTTCGAGGTGTTCGCCCGCCACCTGCCCGGCGGCCGCCGCTACGGGGTCGTCGCGGGCACCGGACGTGTCCTCGACGAGGTCGAACGCTTCCGTTTCGGTGATGAGGAACTCACTTACCTGCGCGATCACGAGGTCGTGGACGACGCGACTCTGGCGTTTCTGGCCGATTACCGGTTCTCCGGGAACATCTACGGCTACCGCGAAGGCGACCTGTACTTCCCCGCCTCCCCCATCATGGTCGTCGAGGGCACCTTCGCCGAGGCCGTGCTGCTGGAGACCATCACGCTGTCCGTGCTGAACCACGATTGCGCGATCGCCTCCGCCGCCTCCCGCATGGTGAACGCCGCCGCCAAGCGCCCGCTCATCGAGATGGGCTCCCGCCGTACGCACGAGGCCGCCGCCGTGGCCGCCGCGCGGGCCGCGTACATCGCCGGGTTCGCCTCCACCTCCAACCTGATGGCCGGCCGGCAGTACGGCGTGCCCACGGCCGGCACGGCGGCCCACGCGTTCACCCTGCTGCACGACTCGGAGCGGGCGGCGTTCGCGGCCCAGATCGCCTCGCTGGGGCCGGAGACCACGCTGCTGGTGGACACCTACGACGTGCCGGACGCCGTACGCACCGCCGTGGAGCTGGCCGGGCCGCGGCTGGGCGCGGTCCGCATCGACTCCGGCGACCTCGCGGCGGCGGCGCAGGAGGTCCGCGAGCAGCTCGACGCGCTCGGCGCGTTCGACACCCGCATCCTGGTCACCTCCGACCTCGACGAGTACGCCATCGCCGCGCTCGCCGCCGCCCCCGTGGACGGCTACGGCGTGGGCACCTCCCTGGTCACCGGCTCGGGCGTGCCGACGGCGGCCCTGGTGTACAAGCTGGTGGCGCGGGAGACGGCCACCGGCAAGCTGGAGGCCGTGGCCAAGCACTCGGTGGGCAAGCCGTCGCGCGGGGGCCGCAAGGAGGCGTACCGGATGTTCGACGAGCAAGGACGCGCCGAGACCGAGCTGATCACCACCGGCGGCCTCGTCCCCGAGGACGGCGTTCCCCTGCTGCACGAGCTGGTCCGCGGCGGGCGGGCGATCGGCCGCGAGCCCCTGACGGCCGCCCGCGACCGCCACGCCGCCGCCGTCGCCACGCTCCCCCAGGAGGCCCTCCACCTCGGACGCGGGTACGCCTCCATCCCCACCGAATTCGCCTGAACCTCCCCTGACGTATCGTGCTACCTATGGGCACCGCGTTGATCATCGTCGATGTGCAGAACGACTTCTGCGAGGGCGGCAGCCTGGCCGTGGCCGGGGGCTCCGAGGTGGCGGCGGCGATCACCCGCCACGTGAACGAGCACGGCTACGACCACGTCGTGGCCACCCGCGACTACCACGTCTCCCCGGGAGAGCACTTCTCCGGCGCCCCCGACTACGTCTCCACCTGGCCCGCCCACTGCGTCGCCGGCACGCCAGGAGCCGACTTCCACCCCTCGCTCGACGTGGCGGCGGTGGAGGAGGTCTTCAGCAAGGGCGCCTACGCGGCGGCCTACAGCGGCTTCGAGGGCGCCTCCGGCGACGGCGTCCCGCTGGGCGAGTGGCTCAACGAGCGCGGGGTGCGCGAGGTCGACGTGGTGGGCATCGCCACCGACCACTGCGTGCGCGCCACCGTGCTCGACGCGGTCGAGCACGGGCTGGCGGTGCGGGTGCTGCTCGGCCTGACGGCGGGCGTGTCCCCGACCACCACAGAGGCCGCGATGGCGCAGATGCAGCAGGCGGGCGCGATCCTGAGCGGAGCCCCCGCCGTCGGGTGAGGCCGGAGCCGACACGAAGCGTATGCGCTGTGCAACGCTGAGGTCATGTGATATCGAAGAGGGCGAACCCACTCCGAAGCCGGAGCACCACGGAGAGTGATCACTCTTCCGATCCCAGTGGGAGGTCCCCCATGTTGCCGTTCTCCCTCGGCATGGCCTGGCTCTTTCTCGCCCCGCTCTGCCTGTGGCTGCTCGTCAGGGGCAGCGGGCGGGAGCGCGCGGGCGCGGTCGTCACGTTAGCCCTGCTGGAGGCGGGCACGATCGCGATGAGCACGGTGCCGCACGCCGCCCTGCCCGCCCGTCCGGCCGCCGCGCACAGCTCGCCGGCCCCGTCGGCGCGCCGCGCGCCCAAGCCGCTGCCTGCCACCTGCGCCGAGCGGGCCCAGGTGCCCCGCGCCGCCGTCGCGGAAGGCGGCCGGCTGCTGCTGAGCTGGTCCGCCGCCCCGAACGAGTGCGACCGCGCCGTGGTCACACTGCGGGCCCGCGACCACCGGCTGCTGATCTGGCTGCGGACGATCCGGCGCACCGCCGAGCACGCGACCCGCCGGGGCGCGCGCACCCTGCCCGTCCGCGTCCGGGCGGGCACGGCCTCGATGAGGGTCCCGCTGCACGGGCACGCCCGCTACGTCCCGGCCGACGGCCGCAGCGGGCACCGCATCCCGAGCCCTGCCACGTAAGGGGTCAGGACGGCGGGGCCGTCGCCCGCAGCGCGTCGTCGAAGCTGGCGAACACCTCGAAAGCGTGCCGCAACCCGGTGATCGACAGAACCCGGGCCATCACCCCCTGCACCCCGCCGAGCAGCAGCCGCGTGCCCCTCGACTCGCAGTGCTGCATGATGTCGACGAGTTCGCTCATCCCCATCGAGTCGCAGAACGCGACCTCACCGAGATCCAGGATCAGGAACGGCTGGGAGGGCAGCTCCCAGACGCGCTGCATGTACTCCCGGAGGATCGGCAGCGCGTCTACGTCGAGCTCGCCCTCGAGCTTGATGATGATGGCGTTTCGGGAGAGGCCGGACGACACGGTGAGCGCCGAGTTTCCGGTGGCCTCAGACGACATGGGCGAAGCCCTTCTGCATATCCGAAAGACAGCCAAGAGTGGTTGTTGCCGCTTCCGTCGAGCTTCTAACAGAAGGCCACTGCTCTGTGGCCAAATGCGTAGAGTCACGCATCGTGACCACCGGCCGTGACACCCGTGCCCGCCCTCCGGACGGACCCGTCACCGCCGCTGGGTGGCCCAGCGGCGGATCATCGCGATGCGCTCCTGGATCTGCTCCGCCGTCGCCTGGGCGATCGGCGGGCCACCGCAGGCGCGGCGCAGCTCCGAGTGGATCACCCCGTGCGGCTGGCCCGTGCGATGGTTCCACGCGCCCACCAGGCCGTTGAGCTCGCGCCGCAGGTCGGCGATCTGCTCGTGCGGCGCGAGCTCCTGCTTCGGCTCGTCCGCCTGCTGCTTGCGCCGGGCCGCCTGCTGCTCGGACTGCCGCTTGCGCAGCAACTGGGCCACCTGATCGGGCTCCAGCAGGCCCGGCAGGCCGATGAAGTCCTCCTCCTCGGCCGAGCCGACCTCCGCGCCCGTGCCGAACTCGCCCCCGTCGAACAGCACCCGGTCGAAGGTGGCCGAGGTCTCCATCGTCTCGAACGGCAGCTCGTCGCCCAGGACGTCGGGGCTGTCCTGCTTGCGGTTGGCCTGCTCCAGCAGCGAGTCGTCGAGGCCGTCCTCCGGAGGCCGCTTGTTGAGCACGTGGTCGCGCTCCACCTCCATCTCGTTGGCCAGGCCCATGAGCGTGGGCACCGAGGGGAGGAAGACCGAGGCCATCTCACCGCGCTTGCGGGCACGGACGAAACGGCCCACGGCCTGGGCGAAGAAGAGCGGCGTGGAGGTGGAGGTGGCGTAGACGCCGACGCACAGGCGCGGGATGTCGACCCCCTCCGACACCATGCGCACGGCCACCAGCCAGCGGTCTTCCGACGCCGTGAACTGCTTGATCTTCTTGGACGCGCCCGGGTCGTCGGACAGCACCACCGTCGCGCCCTCGCCGGTGATGTTGCGCAGGTGGCGGGCGTAGTGGCGAGCTGTCTCGTGGTCGGTGGCGATGACCAGGCCGCCCGCGTCGGGGACGCCCCTGCGCACCTCGGTGAGCCGGCGGTCGGCGGCCTGCATGACCTGGCGGATCCAGTCGCCCTTCGGGTCGAGCGCGGCCCGCCACGCCTGGGAGAGCTGGTCCTTGGTGAGCGGGGTGCCGAGCGTGGCGGCGATCTCGTCGCCGGCGCGCGTGCGCCACTTCATCTCGCCGGAGTAGGCGAGGAAGATCACCGGCCGGACGACGCCGTCGTCGAGCGCCGGGCCGTAGCCGTAGGAGTAGTCGGCGACGCTGCGCTTGAAGCCCTCGGCGTCCTCCTCGTAGCCCACGAACGGGATCGGGTTGTCGTCGGACCTGAACGGCGTGCCGGTGAGCTGGAGGCGGCGGACGGCGGGCTCGAACGCCTCGCGCACGCCGTCGCCCCACGACTTCGCGTCGCCCGCGTGGTGGATCTCGTCGAAGATGACCAGGGTCTTGCGGTTCTCGGTGCGCGCCCGGTGCAGCGCCGGGTGCATGGCGACCTGCGCGTACGTCACCGCCACCCCGGTGTAGTCGCGCGAGGTGGCGCCCTGGCTGTTCTTGAACTCCGGGTCGATGGCGATGCCCACCCGGCCGGCCGCGTCGGCCCACTGGCGCTTGAGGTGCTCGGTGGGCGTCACGACCGTGACGGCCCTGATCACCCCGTTGGCGAGCAGCTCGCTGGCGATGCGCAGGGCGTAGGTCGTCTTGCCCGCGCCCGGCGTCGCCACGGTGAGGAAGTCACGTGGCTCGCGCCTGAAGTAGAGGTCGAACGCCTCCTGCTGCCAGGCACGCAGCTTGGGCGCGGTGCCCCACGCGGCCCGGTCGGGATAGGAAGGCGATAGGTGGGACGCGGCGAAGGTGCTCACCGCATCACCTCTGGGGTTCGTGTGCTTCGCTCTCTCACAGTGACCCAAGAGTAATCGGGCCGACCGACAAGACGTGCCGTGAGCCGAGGATTCTGGCCAAGGTCTTCCGCACGTGCTATGTGGCTTATCGGAGGCTCGTCATGACCGCGTCGAGCGCCTGCCTGCGGGCGTTCTCCTCGGGTTGCAGCAGCCCGACCAGCAGCACGGGACGCGTGTCGCGGGTGACCAGTGTCACCCGGAGGAAGGCCGGGCGGTTGACCACGTCCTGGTACTCGGCGCGCAGCGCGCGGGTGTGGCCGTCGGGGAGCCGACGGTCCTCGACGACCGTCACGCGGTCGCCCTTAAGCAGCAGCCTGGAGTACAGCTCCGCCGCCTGCGCCGTGGCCTTCTTGGCGTCCTTCACCGAGCCCTGCGCCGGTCTGGCCATCACGAGGGCCCCGCGCCCGTCGCGGACGACCGAGGTGAAACCCGTGACGGGCGGCAGCACGCCGGCGCTCCACCCCTGCGGCAGCGTCGCCGTCACTCCCGCCAGCGCGTCGCTGAGCCGTCCCGTGGCCGCCGGCGGGGCGGTGAGCCGGGGGGCGAGCAGCGCCGTCGTGGCCACCAGCGCCGTTCCGGCCGCCAGCGCCGCCAGGACGATCACCGTGCGCCGTCCCGGCCGTCTGCCTCCGGCCTGCTGCGCCTCGCGCGCTCCCGGGGCCGCCGGTGAGCCCTGCAGGCGGGCGGAGGGCGGCAGCGCGTCGTCCCAGTCGTCCTGGTCGTCCGGCTCCCGTTCCCGTCGCGGCGGCACGGAGTCGCGGGGGACGGTCCTGCGGATCTGGGGGTTCCACTCCGGCTCCCCGATCTGCTCGCCGTCAGAAGGGCCCAGGTCCAGCGGGTGCGCCCGGCGTCCCCGGCCGGGGTCCCGGCGAGGCGGGGCCATGTCCGCGTACGGCCGCCCGCGGCGGCCCCACGCGGGCGGAGGTCCGGGGACCGGCTCCGGAGCGGTGGAGCGTTCCTCCACGGGGTCGGCGAGATCCCCGGGCTCCGCGTCCTCGGGAGGAGTACGGCGATGCCTGGGCCGCCCCGGCTCGGGGGGCCAGACACGGTGATCATCCACCATGACACCTCCTTGCCCGCTGTCCTATCACTCCTCGCCACAGGGATCAGGAGAACCGTGATCGCTGTGACAGGAGGGACGGAATTTCAGTGGACGCGGCCGGCGAGGAAGGTCGCGGCCAGCGAGATGGCCGCCATGAGGACCGAGATGACCAGGAACCCGGTGGCGATCTGCGCGGAGGCGTGCCCGATCACGTTCACCAGCGCGCCGCCGATCCCGATCGACAGCGCCGAGCCGAGTTGGTCGGTGACCGAGAGCGCGGCCGAGTTCGCGCCCTGCTCGTTCAGCGGCGACTGCTTCATGGCCGTGATGCTGATGGTGGTCATGCCGAACCCCATCCCGAAGCCCGCCACGATCCACGCGGGCACGGAGATCCATCCGCTCACCCCCGGCAGGACCGACAGCAGGCAGAGCAGGATCGCGACGGTGACGCAGCCCGCGCCGAACCGGATCCGCCGGTGCGCCTCGCCCGCCTTCCTGCTCTGCAGGAACGAGCCCACGGACCAGCCCAGCGCCCCCGTCGTCAGCGCGATGCCCGCCGACCTGGCGTCGAAGGACTTCACGTGCTGCAGGGCCAGCGGGATGAAGGAGTTCACCCCGAAGAAGGCGGCCGAGTACAGCCCGCGCATCACCACGGTCGTGGGCAACCCGCGCCGCAGGCGCAGCGCGCCCGGCGGCAGCAGCCGGTACAGGCCGTAGCCCAGCAGGGCCAGGCCCGCCGCCGTCCCCACGCCCGCCCATCCGGCGTGGACGTGCAGCCGGTCGACCGCGTACAGCAGCAGCCCCGCGCCGGCGGCCGTGGCGGTGGCGGCCAGCGTCATCGCGTTCGGCCTGGATCTCGGGCCGGTGCCGGGACCGCTCCCGGTCGCGGAGCTCAGCCGCAGCGCCGGCACGAGCATCAGCAGCGCGGGCACGACCAGCGGCACGATGCCGTAGAAGACGTACCGCCAGCCCCACTGCTCGCCGACGAACCCGGCCACCGACGGCCCCACCATGGCGGGCACCACCCAGGCGGCCGAGACGGCGGCGAACGCCTTGGGCCGCACCTCCACGGCGTACACGCGGGCGATCATCACGTACAGGGCCACGATCGCGGCGCCGCCGCCCAGCCCCTGCACGGCGCGGGCCACGAGGAACATCCCCGACGAGCCGGCCGATCCGGCCAGCGCCATGCCGAGCGCGAACAGCACCACGCCGGCCAGGAACGGCACCGGGTAGCCGCGCCGGTCCGACCAGAGCCCGGCCACCACGTTCATGAACAGGCTGGCGATGAGGAAGGCGGAGAAGCTCAGCCCGTACAGGCCGAGGGCGTCGAGCTCCTCGGCGATGGCGGGCATGACGACGCCGACCGACATGCCTTCGAAGGCGATGAGCGTGACCACCAGCAGGATGCCTAAGGTGGCGGCTCGGTACTCCGGGCTCAGGATCCCCGGAGGTTTGTGGGGAGCGTCAAGCGTCTTTGCTGCTGTCACCTACATATCGTAGATGGGCAGGGAATATAAGACAGCGGGAGTCTCGCGGTAGGCGGCCCACATCTCGTGCATGCGCGTCGCCTGGCCCGGCGTGAACTCCCACATGCACCGGTCGTGGGCGTAGTCCATGTAGTTGTGCATGGGGTCCTTGCCCGCGTGCGCGACGCAGGTGTCCTTGTCCTGCGGGCACGCCTCGGTCGGCTTGGCCTCGCGCGGGGTGTCGTCGATCCCGTCGCCGGGCTCCTCGCAGCCGTTCTCGAACGTGTGGAACAGGCCGAGCCAGTGACCGATCTCGTGCACGCCCGTGAAGCCCTTGTTGTAGTCGCTCATCGCGCCGCCGGGCAGGGTGCGCCAGTCGATCACCACGCCGTCGAGGGCGGGCGCGCCCGCGTACCAGTAGGGGTAGCTGGCGAAGCCGAGCATGAGCTCGCTGAGCTGGGCGATGTAGAGGTTGAGCGTGCCGGCCCCGCCCTCGTGCAGCGCGCTCTTCATGGCCTTCTCGTGGCCGATGGGGTCGGTGAACCAGGCGGCGTGCTCCTTGACCGAGATGCGGTCGAGGCGGAAGCGCACGCCGGTGTCCACGCCGCCGAACCCGCCCGCGTAGGCGGCGTTGAGCGTGTCGATCTGCGCCTGGACGGCCTGGTCGCTCACCTGGCGGACGGCGCCCCGGGAGATGAGGTGGACGCGCGTGGGCACGATGATCTGGCTGGGCGGCGTGACTCCGGCCAGCCGCTCGCGCAACTCGGCCATCACCTTGGCCACGTCTTCCGGCCGGGGCGAGCGCGGCCGGCGCGGTACGGGACCGTGCCAGTGCTCGGACACGACGGGCCCACTGCCCCGCGTCCGCGCGGCCGACCCGTGCGTCTCGAACGCGCGCGCCTCCGTCCGCGCCGCGGACGCGCGCATCCCAGGCGTGTACCCGGCCGACCCGTGCACCCCAGCCCCGTGCATCCCAGGCCCATGCAGCCCAGGCCCATGCATCCCAGGCGCGTGCGCCGCCGTCAGCGCCATCGGCGGGTGCGCCAGGGGCGCGGCCTCGGGGGCGCAGCCGGTCGCCGCCGCCGAGGCGGGGCGAGGCGGGAACGGCGGGATGACGCCGGCCGCGAGCAGGCATGCCAACGAGACGGCGGTCGCGCGCCGGGCGGCCATGCGATCTCCCCACTGCGGTGCGGTCTGGTCTGGCTACAGACCGTAACGCTCCACAGCGGGATTACCGCTCAGCAACACTCACTGCTTGTCGTCACCCTCGCCGCCACCGGGAGGCAGGCCCTCGTAGATCTCCTTGCACTCCGGGCAGACCGGGTACTTCTTGGGGTCGCGGCTGGGCACCCAGATTTTGCCGCAGAGGGCGCGGATGGGCGTGCCGGTCACCATGCTCTCGGTGATCTTGTGCTTGTCCGCGTAGTGGGCGAACCGCTCGTGATCGCCGTCGCCGTGCGACGTCCGCGGAGTGGTCTCCTGCTCTGGGAGGATCTTCGTGCTCACCCCACCGAGTTTATGCCCGCCCGTGACCGCCTCCCCCAACAACGCCGCCCCAACAACACGGCACGGCCCCCGCCCTGAGGGGGCGGAGGCCGTACGGAGGGGGAACGTGCTCAGCCCATGTGCACCGGAGCGCCCTCGGTCTTCCTGCCCGACTTGACGAACAGCGACAGCGCCGCCGTCAGCACCGCGACACAGGTGCTCACGATGAAGGCGAGGTGCATGCCGTCCATGAACGACAGGTGCACGGCGCTGCCGATCTGCTCCGGCAGCCCGGGGGGCGCCACACCGAAGGCGGCACCCTTCTCCAGCGCCGCCAGGTTCTCCGGCGGGATCGCCGCGGCGGCCGGGCCGAGGTGGCCGGGCAGCGTACGGGAGATCTCACCCGCCATCACGGCGCCCAGGATCGCGGTGCCGAGCGCGCCGCCGACCTGCATGGCCGACTGCTGCAGGCCGCCCGCGACCCCGCTCAGCTCGACCGGCGCGTTGCCCACGATGATCTCCGTGGCGCCCACGAAGACCGGCGAGAGGCCGAAGGCCAGCAGCACGAACGGGATGCCGCTCTCGATGAACGAGGCGTCGATCCCGAGCCGCGACATGAGGAACATCGCCAGCGCGGTGATCAACAGGCCGGTCGCCATGGTGAGCTTCGGCCCGAACCGGCCGAGCGCCATGCCCGCCAGCGGCGAGGCGACGATCATGCCCGCGCTCATCGGCAACATGCGCAGACCGGCCTCCAGCGGCGACAGCCCGTGCACGCCCTGGAAGAAGAAGCCCAGGAAGAACATCGCGCCGAACATCGCGAACGCCACCATCATCATCAGGAAGGTGCCGATGGAGATGGACCGGTTGGCGAACAGCGACAGCGGCACCAGCGGCTGCCTGGCCCTGCTCTGCCAGAACACGAACAGGGCGAGGAGCACCACGAACGCGATGACGAAGTTGCGCGTCGTGGCGGAGCCCCAGCCCCACTCGGGGGCCTTGATGATCGTCCAGACGAGCGAGAACATCGCGCCGGACAGCAGCACCACGCCGAGCCAGTCGATGCGGGCCAGCGTCCGCGAGCGGTTCTCCTTGATCAGCAGCGCGCCCATGACCAGCGCGATGACGCCGACGGGCGCGTTGATGAAGAAGACCGACTCCCAGTTCACCTTGTCGACCAGCACGCCGCCCACGATCGGGCCGGCGGCGCTGGACAGGCCGATGATCGCGCCCCAGGCCCCCATCGCCTGGTTCAGCTTCTCACCGGGGAACGCGCCGCGCAGCAGCGCCAGCGCGGCGGGCTGCAACAGCGCGCCGAACAAGCCCTGCAGCACGCGCAGGCCGATCAGCGTGCCGATCGGCGTGATGCCGGGAATGAGGTCGGCGAGCTGGGCGCTGAAGCCGATGCCCACAGAAGAGACCGCGAAGCCCGCCACACCGATGAGAAACACCCGCTTGTGCCCGAACAGGTCGCCGAGCTTGCCCGCGGTGATCAGGAAGACCGCGAGCGCGAGCAGGTAACCGCTGGTCACCCACTGCAGGTCTGACAAAGTGGCCCGCAGGTCCATCTGGATGACCGGGTTGGCGATGCCGACGACCGTGCCGTCGAGCATCACCATGATCACACCCAGGCTCACCGCGAGCAGTACAAGCCACGGGTTGCCCCCCGTCCCCGGCTTGGCAGGGCCAGACGAGGACGGCGCGTGGACCGTCTTCGTATCAGCCATGAGTCCCCCTTTAGTCCACATTCACCCCAGACAGGGGCATAGGTCACGTAAGCCTCCGGCAATCTACTGTCAGTCCATGACTTATGACAAACGACTTTTATTCGTCTGCTCATGACTTATGGCACACTGTGTCACAAAGGTTTCGAGGGAGTGACCACAGTGGGTCTTCGGGAACGCAAGAAGGAGAAGACGCGCCTGGCGATCTTCGACGCGGCGCTCGACCTGTTCCTCGAACAAGGATACGAGTCGACCACCGTCGAGCAGATAGCGGGGGCGGTCGAGATCTCCCCCCGCACCTTCTTCCGGTACTTCACCGGCAAGGACCATCTGGTGCTGCTCTTCCACGACCAGGCCGAGGAGCTCATGCTGGAGGTCCTGGCGGGCCTGCCACCGGACGAGCCGCCGTTCGCCTGTCTCATGCGGGCCCTGCGCGCCGTCCTCGCCGACGTCCGGGCGGCGGCCCCCGAGCACGCCGACCGGTTCATGAAGCTACGGCGGCTGCTCGACGAGCATCCGCGCCTGTTCGGCCAGTCGGTGGCCAGGGGCGCCGAGACCGAGCGGCACCTGGCCGAGGCGATCGCCGCACGCCGGGGCGTGGACCCCGACCGGGACCAGCTCACGCACCTGATCGTGGGGTTCGCGATGTCCACCATGCGGGTCGGGTTCGAGTGCTCGCGCCAGGACGGCACGATGGAAGAGGTCCAGGAGCGGATGGCGGAGAGCATCGCGCTGGCCGAGCGCTCGCTCCGGCCGGGCTGGGACCTGTAGCGGGGGCGTCAGTTCAGCGTCGGGTCGTCGGGGCAGGTGGCCACGAAGGCCAGCTCCCCGCGCTGGCGGCGGAGCACCCGCCGCCACAGTGAGGCCGGGTCGGCGTGGAAGGTGTCGCCCACCTCGGAGTCGACCACGTACCAGGCGCCTTCGGCGATCTCGCTCTCGAGCTGGCCCGACGTCCACCCGGCGTAGCCCGCGAAGATGCGCATCTGCGCGATCTCCCCTTGCAGGATCTCGGGCGGCGCGTCGAGGTCGACCGTGCCCAGCCGGGCCACGGCGTCGGTGCCCGCGTGCAGCCGGCGCCACCCCAGGGGCTCCTCACCGCTCGGCACCGCGGCCAGCGCCAGCGCGCTGTCGGTCTGTACGGGGCCGCCCTCGAACAACACCGAGGGGCCGGTCACGAGGGGATCCCACACCGGCAGCACCTGCGTCACGGAGATGTCGCTGGGCCTGTTGAGCACGACGCCCAGCGTGCCGCCGTCGTGGTCGTGTTCCAGGATCAGCACGACGCTACGCCGGAAGTTGGGGTCGTCGAGGAGTGGCGTCGCCACCAGCAACCCGCCGACGTAGATCGCTTCCGCCATACCTCCATCATGAAGTACCTGCGGGGGTGCGCGCTCCCCCAGTGCGCCGATGTTACTTTTCGTGCCCGCTTGGGAACTTTACGTAGCGTAGATCACTTCTGGGAGAGCACATGCGCACCGGTATCCGCCTCATTCTGGCCGCCCTGCCGCTGGGCGCCGTCGCGCTGCTGCCCTCCGCCGCCGACGCCCGTCCGATGGACTGGCCGTGGCCCCGGCACGACGCCGGCGACCCGTTCACGATGACCGTGGAGGACGTGGGGTGCCGCTCCGGCCGGGTGGCCGTCCGGCTGCACAACCAGACCCGGCAGCTCGCCCGCTTCGACCTGAAGTCCGACGGCGACAGCGTGGCGAGCGGCTCGATTCCGGCCCGCAAGACCATCGTCCGGCAGGTCGCGGTGGGCAAGGGCAGCCGGGCCGAGATCGAGGCGTACTCGGTCACGGACCGCGACCCGGAGACGCTGATCGACTCCAGTCATGTCAGGAACGACTGCCCCTGGGGGCACCACCGCGGCCACCTGCCCTTCACGGGCCCGCCCACCGACCTGATGGGCAAGCTGGCCACGGCGGGCGGGCTCGTGGTGATGGGCGGGATCCTGTGGTGGTACGGCTCGATCTGGCCGCGCTCATCCATGTGACCCCGGGCCACGCCCCGCCCGTCCACCTGGGCCCGACCCGCGCACCGGCTCAGCCGCGCGACCCCGGCACCCGCAACACGCCGGCTCAGCCGCTCGACCACGGCACGTCGGCTCAGCCGTGCGGCCCCGGCACCACGAACGCGCCGGCCCTTGCGGCGGCCAGGGTGCGGGCCACGGACCGTTCGGCGTCCACCCGCGTCACCGGCTCCCTCGTGACCACCAGCCGGTAGTAGAGCGGCGCCGAGACCGCCCTGATCACCTCGCCGCCGTCGGTGCCCGCGGGCAGTTCGCCCCGCCGTACGGCCAGGTCCACGGCCTTGGCCCACTCCTCGATGCGCCGCGCGAAGAAGGAGCGCAGCGCCTCGGCCGCCTGGTCGTCGCAGGTGGCGGCGGCGATCACCGCCTGGAGCGTGGCCCCCAGTCGTCCGTCCGCGAGCGCGTCGAGCACGGACAGCGCGTTGGCGAGCAGGTCACTTTCGACGCTCCCCGTGTCGGCGTGGTCGGAGGACTGGTTGGCCAGCTCGTTCATGAGGTCGGCCACCAGGCCGGGGGTGCTCCCCCAGCGCCGGTAGACGGTGGTCTTGCCGACGCCCGCCCTGGCCGCGACCTGGTCCATGGTCAGGCCGTGGAAGCCGCGCTCGACCAGTTCGTCCTGGGCGGCCTCCAGGACGGCCGCGCGCACCCGCGCTGTGCGACCGCCGGGTCGCACGGTTCCCGCCGAGCGGGAAGGTTGGTCCATCGAGGCTCCTTCTCGTCAAAGACCGCGCACCCATTCTATCGAAACGCTTTTCCCGTTTAGGGCAGTGTTCGGCATTGCCGAACTGCGCTAGGGTTCCCGTTGTGGGAGAGACGATTCAATCGGTGGAACGCGCCGCCGCGATCCTACGGCTGCTCGCCTCCGGCCCCCGCCAGCTCGGAGTGGCCGAACTGGCCAGGGCGATGGGCCTGCCGAAGGGCACGCTGCACGGCATCCTGCGCACCCTGGTGCACGTGGGCTTCGTCGAGCAGGACGCCGCCACCGGCAAGTACCGCCTCGGCGCCACGCTGCTCCATCTGGGCAGCAGCTACCTCGACGTCAACGAGTTGCGCACCCGCTCCATCAACTGGGCGGACGCACTGGCCGGCCGCAGCAGGGAGAGCGCCTGGATCGGCACCCTGCACGAGGGGCACGTCCTGGTGATCCACCACGTGTTCCGGCCCGACGACAGCATGCAGACGCTGCAGGTGGGCACGTACCTGCCGACGCACGCCAGCGCGCTGGGCAAGGTGCTGCTGGCGCACGACCCGTACGGTGAGGGCGCCGGGCCGCTGGAGCCCCTCACCAAGCGCACGATCACCGACCCGGCGGCGCTGGAGAGAGAGCTCGACCAGGTCAGCGCACGCGGCTGGGCGGCCGAGATGGAGGAGCTGACCGAGGGCGAGGTGGCCATCGCGGCCCCCATCAAGGATTCGCGTGGCCTCGCGGTGGGCGCCATCGGCATCCGGGGCGCCGTCGAGCGGCTCGCGCCCGAGGGAAACCTGAACATGGAGTTCGTCTCCTACGTACGCGACGCCGCCCGCGCCATCACCCGTGACCTCGCCAGATGACACTTGAACAGCCTCCACCGACCACATACGATTCGTTCGGCATTGTCGAACTATGAGCCTTGCGAGGAACCCCAGTGCCTGACCCGCGCTACGTCGCAGCCATCGATCAGGGCACCACGTCCAGCCGGTGCATCGTGTTCGACCAGGCCGGCAACATCATCTCCGTCGCCCAGCGCGAGCACCGCCAGATCTTCCCCAAGCCGGGCTGGGTCGAGCACGACGCCGACGAGATCTGGCAGTCCGTCCAGACCGTGCTGGCCGAGGCCGTGACCGGGGCGGGCATCGACGACGGCCAGATCGCCGCCCTGGGCATCACCAACCAGCGCGAGACCACCGTCCTGTGGGAGCGCGCCACCGGCCGTCCCGTCTGCCCGGCGATCGTCTGGCAGGACACCCGCACCGACGCGCTCACGCGCACACTGGCCGAGCACGAGAGCCTGTTCAAGGAGAAGGCCGGCCTGCCGCTGGCCACCTACTTCTCCGGACCCAAGATCCGCTGGCTGCTCGACGAGCACGGGCTGCGCGAGCGGGCCGAGCGCGGCGAGGTGCTGTTCGGCACCATGGACAGTTGGCTGCTGTGGAACCTCACCGGCCGGCACCTCACCGACGTGACCAACGCCAGCCGCACGATGCTGATGAACATCCACACCCTCGCCTGGGACGACGAACTGCTCGCCGCGATGGACGTGCCGCGCGCGATGCTGCCGGAGATCCGCCCGTCCGCCGAGGTCTACGGCCACACCTCCGCCGGCGTCCCGGTGGCCTCGGCGCTCGGCGACCAGCAGGCGGCGCTGTTCGGCCAGACCTGCTTCGCGCCCGGCGAGACCAAGAGCACCTACGGCTCCGGCAGCTTCCTGCTGATGAACACCGGCCAGCAGCCGGTCGTCTCCAAGCACGGCCTGCTGACCACCGTCGGCTACCAGATCGGCGACGGCCCCGCCACGTACGCGCTGGAGGGCGCGATCGCGGTCACCGGCTCCCTGGTGCAGTGGCTGCGCGACAACCTGGGCCTGATCTCCAGCGCGGCCGAGATCGAGACGCTGGCCAAGACGGTGGACGACAACGGCGGCTGCTACTTCGTCCCGGCCTTCTCCGGCCTGTTCGCGCCGCACTGGCGATCAGACGCGCGCGGCGTGATCGCGGGCCTGACCGGGTTCGTGAACAAGGGCCACATCGCGCGGGCCGTGCTGGAGGCCACGGCGTGGCAGACCCGCGAGGTCGTGGACGCCATGAACGCCGACTCCGGGCTCAACCTGACCACGCTGCGGGCCGACGGCGGCATGACCGCCGACAACCTGCTCATGCAGACGCTCGCCGACGTGCTGGCCGTGCCGGTCATCCGGCCGATGGTGGCCGAGACCACCGCGCTCGGCGCCGCGTACGCCGCCGGCCTGGCCACCGGCTACTGGCCCGACCTCGACAGCCTGCGCGTCAACTGGCACAAGGCCGCCGAGTGGCGGCCCGCGATCGACGAGTCCGTACGCGAGCGCGAATACCGCAACTGGAAGAAGGCCGTGGCCCGCACCCTGGGCTGGGTCGAGCAGGAGGGATGACGGCGATGACGACCGCTACCGGCACCGACCGGGCCCAGGCCCGGCAGGATCTGTCCACCACCACCTACGACCTGCTCGTGATCGGCGGCGGCATCCTCGGCACGTCGGTGACCTGGATGGCCGCGCAGGCGGGTCTGCGGGTGGCGATGGTCGACGCCGGCGACTTCGCCGGGGCCACCTCCAGCGCCTCCTCCAAGCTCGTCCACGGCGGCCTGCGCTACCTGCAGACCGGCAACGTCAAGCTGGTGGCCGAGAACCACCGCGAGCGCCGCGCCCTGGCCGCCGACATCGCGCCGCACCTGGTCAAGCCGCTGACGTTCCTGGTGCCGATCTACAAGGGCGGGCCGCACGGGGCCGCCAAGCTGGGCGCGGGCGTCTTCCTGTACTCCGCGCTGTCGGTGTTCGGCGACGGCATGGGCAAGGTGATCACGCCGCACCAGGCGCTGGCCAAGGTGCCCGCGCTGCGTACCGAGGGCCTGCGGGCCGCGGCCGTCTACGGCGACCACCAGATGAACGACAGCCGCGTCGCGGTCATGACCGTACGGGCTGCCGTGGACGCGGGCGCGACCGTGCTCAACCACGCCGAGGTGATCGGGCTGCGCCGGACGTCCGGCACCGTCACCGGCGCCGAGTTGCGCGACCGTCTCGACGGCACGGAGTTCGGCGTGAACGCCCGTCTCGTGCTGAACGCCACCGGCCCGTGGGTGGACCACCTGCGGCGCATGGAGGACCCCGAGGCCGCCCCCAGCATCCGGCTGTCCAAGGGCGCCCACCTGGTGCTGCGCCGGCACGAGCCGTGGAAGGCCGCGCTGACCACGCCCATCGACAAGTACCGGGTGTCGTTCGCCATCCCGTGGGAGGACCACCTGCTGCTGGGCACCACGGACGAGGCGTACGAGGGCGATCCCGGCGCGGTGCGCCCCACCGAGGCCGACATCGCGCAGATCCTCGACGAGGCCGGGCACTCCGTGCGCGACGGCCAGCTCAGGCGCGAGGACATCACCTACGCCTTCGCCGGCCTGCGCGTGCTGCCCGGCGGCCCCGGCCAGGTGACGGCGGCCAAGCGGGAGACGGTGCTGACCAGGGGCACCGGCGGCATGTTGTCGGTGGCCGGCGGCAAGTGGACGACCTACCGGCACATCGGCAAGTACGTGCTCGACATCCTGGCCCACCTGCCGGGGCGGCCCCTGGGCGACGACCTGGCCGACATCCTGCCCGCCGTGCCGCTGCCCGGCCTGGCCAGCCCCGACGCCGTGGCCCTGCGGCTGTGGACCGACCGCGACCCGGGCACCCGCATGGACCCGCTGGTGGCCCGCCACCTGGCCACGCACTACGGGTCGATCGCGTTCGAGCTGGCCCGGCTCATCAGGGATGATCCCGCGCTCGGCGAGCGCATCCACCCGGGCGGGCCGGACATCTGGGCCCAGGCCGTCTACGCCCGCGACCACGAGTGGGCGGCCACGGTGGACGACGTCGTACGCCGCCGCACCACGCTCACCGTACGCGGCCTCGACACCGAGGAGATCCGCACCAGGATCGCGACGCTGCTCGGTACCGCCTGAGTTTGCCCCCGGGAGGTGGCCCGGCCCCCGATGTGGGCAGGGGGTGGGCATGCCTACTCCCATGAACGAAGCCCTGCTCAGGCACTTCAAGGACCTGCGCGACGGCGGCCACGGCCACGCCGTCGCGCGGGAGGACAAAGAACGGGTGTTCGCCAGGGCCGTCGAACTGCTCGACCCCGTGGCGCGCCAAGCCCTCGAGGAGGCCAACGCCGACCTGCTGCTCGGCACCGGCGAGGTGGTGGCCAGCGGGGTCACCCGCTCGCGCGAGGGCGGGCTGAACGCGATGTGGTCGCTGACCTGGCAGGAGCAGCGCGACTGCGGGGAGCAGCCGATCGCGGTGGTCGCCCACTTCGGCTGCGACTTCCACCATCCGCACCTGCGCGGCAACACGGTCGGCGACTGGCCGCTGAACGTCTTCGACGAGGCGGACGCCGCCGGACAGCTCGACACGCTCCGCGTGATCGCGGCCGGCGACGCGCACAACCTGGTCTTCCAGGAGAGCTACCACCTGATGCCCGCGATCACCCGGACGGCGCACGAGACGACGTGGTGACCGGCCCGCTCAGGCCTCGGTGAAGCCCCTGGCGCGCCCGCCCGCGGAGTCGCGGACCGCCGCGGCGACCGCCCCGGCCACGTCGGGGTGGAAGACGCTCGGGACGATGTAGTTGGGGCCCAGCTCCTCCGGCGTGACGACGGCGGCCAGCGCGCCCGCGGCGGCCAGCAGCATCTCCTGCGTCACCCCGTTGGCCTGCGCGTCCAGCAGCCCCCTGAAGACGCCGGGGAAGGCCAGCACGTTGTTGATCTGGTTGGGGTAGTCGGAGCGCCCGGTCGCCACCACGGCCGCGTGCTCGCGGGCGTCGTCGGGCGAGACCTCGGGCTCCGGGTTGGCCAGTGCGAACACCACCGCGTCCTTGGCCATCGTGGCGATGTCGTCGCCGGTCAGGATGCCCGGCGCGGACACCCCCACGAAGACGTCGGCGTCCTTGACGGCCCCGCGCAGGTCGCCGGAGTAGCCCTCGGCGTTGGTGTGGTCGGCGATCCAGCGCAGCGACTCGTCGAGGTCGTCGCGGCCCTTGTGCACGGCGCCGAGGTAGTCGCAGACGACGACGTTGCGCGCGCCGGCCGCCAGCAGCAGCCGCAGCACGGCGTTGCCCGCCGCCCCCGCGCCGGCCATGGTGATCTTGACGGACTCGATGTTCTTGTCGACGACCCGCAGCGCGTTGGTGAGCGCGGCCAGCACGCAGATCGCGGTGCCGTGCTGGTCGTCGTGGAAGACCGGGATGTCGAGCAGCTCGCGCAGCCGGCGCTCCACCTCGAAGCAGCGCGGCGCGCCGATGTCCTCCAGGTTGATCCCGCCGAACCCGGGCGCGATCACCTGCACGGTGCGGACGATCTCGTCGACGTCCTGGGTGTCGAGGCAGATCGGCCAGGCGTCGATGCCCGCGAAGCGCTTGAACAGCGCCGCCTTGCCCTCCATGACCGGCAGCGCCGCCTCGGGACCGATGTTGCCCAGCCCCAGCACGGCCGAGCCGTCGGTGACCACGGCCACGGTGTTGCGCTTGATGGTCAGGCGCCGCGCGTCCTCCTTGTTGCGGGCGATCGCCATCGACACGCGCGCCACGCCCGGCGTGTACGCCATGGACAGCTCGTCGCGGTTGCGCAGCGGCACCTTGGACTTCATCTCGATCTTGCCGCCGAGATGCATGAGGAACGTGCGGTCGGACACCTTGTGGATGACGACGCCCTCGACGGCCTCGAGCTGGTCGACGATGGCCTGGGCGTGGTCGGTGTCCCTGGCGGCGCAGGTGACGTCGATGCGGAGCTTCTCGTGCCCCGCGTTGGTGACGTCGAGGGCGGTCACGACGCCCCCGGCCGACTCTACGGCGTGGGTGAGCTGGCTGACGGCCTTGCCGCCGGCGGGCACCTCGAGCCGCACGGTGATGGAGTACGACACACTCGGGACGGTCGCCACGTCAATCGCTCCTTTGGGACTGACCAAGAATGCATCCATGTTAGGGGCAGTTGACTGTGGGCTGACTCGACGGCGGGTCAATACAGCGCCTCGGCGGCCATGACGATCAGCTCCGCGCACGTC
Source organism: Nonomuraea sp. MG754425 (assembly GCF_021699195.1). Classification (GTDB taxonomy): domain Bacteria; phylum Actinomycetota; class Actinomycetes; order Streptosporangiales; family Streptosporangiaceae; genus Nonomuraea. Next base: position 107,268 of record NZ_SSXE01000003.1, read on the forward strand.
GCCACCGGGATTCTGGTGCTGTCGAGGACCAGTTGGTAGAGCCGCGGATCGGCCGGATCGACCCGGTAGAAATGGCGCACGTAGGCGCTTCTGGCGCGGTCGTTCTCGTCGATGATCCGGGCCGCCTCACGCTCGCTGACCTGGTTGAACGCGGCCGCCTGGCGGATCCGGCGCTGGATCGGGGCGTCGAGCCGGACGTGCAGCGCGCCGGGGTGCTCGGCCAGCACCACCGCCCCGGCCCGGCCCAGGAACACGCCCCCCTGGTTCGTGGCCATTTGTTGGAGCGTGCGCTCTGTGCGGCGGACGAACTCCTCGGGCGCGAGCGGCATCGCGCCCGGCACGTACATGTCCACCCCGCCGAAGGTGACCGTCGGCAGCCGCACGGCCCCGGCGAACAACCGGCCCAGGCCGTGCTCGGCGCGGTCGTCGTGGGCCAGCGCCTCCTCCAGCGAGCAGCCCAGTTCCTCGGCCACGGCGCTGGGAATGGCCCGATCGACGAAGGGCACGCCGAGCCGCTCGGCCACGGCCGGACCGATCCGGTTGCCGGCCGTGCCGTATGTCGCCGATATCGTGACGACCCGCATATTTCCAGGTTAGAACAGTGCGCTGGCCAACGCCCTACGCGCTTTCGCCAAAGATGGGTCTTCGGCGGGCAACGCCTCGAACAGGCCGAGCAGGTGCCGCCTGGCCTTGTCGCGGTCGTCGCCCGAGGTGCGCTTGATCACGGCGATGACCCGCGCGAACGCCTCGTCGACCGAGCCGTTCAGCATCTCCAGGTCGGCGGCGAGGAGCTGCGCGTCGATGTCGGCCGGGTCCTGGGCGCGGCGCTGCACGTCGGCGGGGTCGACCTCGGAGGTGCGCTTGAGCAGGTTGACGCCCGCGAGCGCCATCTTGGCGTCCTCGTCGCCCGGCACGCGGGCCAGCAACCGCTGGTAGGACTCGATCGCCGCGTCGAAGTCACCCCGGTCGATGGCCTGCTCGGCGGCCACCATGTCGGGGTCGGCCGGCGGCCCCACGGGCTCCTCCTGCGGCTCGCCGCCTTCCTGATCCGGCGGCCGGGCCGCGGGGTTGGCCTGGTAGAACTGCTCGACCGCGGCCATCAGCTCGTCGAGCCAGCGGCGCACCTCCTGCTCGGGCAGCACCTGCTGGAAGCCGGTGACGGCCTGCCCCTGGAAGATCGCCAGCACGGTCGGGACGGCCTGCACGCGCAGCGCCTGGGCGATCTGCGGGCTGGCATCGACGTTGACCTTCGCCAGCACGGCCTTGCCGCCGAGGTCGCCGACCACCTTCTCCAGCACCGGACTGAGCTGGGAGCTGCCCGGCGCCCTGGGTGACCAGAGGTCGAGAACCACGGGCACGGTCATGGACCGGTCGATGACATCGGTCGTGAACGTCTCTTCGGTCACATCGACGATCGAGGCGGACGAGGCCGCCTGGGGACCTGCCGCCTCCCGCCGGGCCTGCGACTCCAGAGCCTGCTTGCGCGCGCCCAGATCGACCGCTCCGTAGAGGGACCCGGGCCTAGAGAAGTCCGCCATGCCCTTCATCTTGCCGTATCGCGGAGACCGGGAAGTCACCCGCGGCCACCCTGAGCGTGCGCAACTGGCCGAACATGCGGTGGAGTTCGTCCTCGGCGTACATCGTCAGGCCGAACTCGGCCTCCATCAGATCGGCGGTGGCCCGCCGGACGACGTCGCGGCCCGCGTCGGTGATCTCGGCCAGCACGCCGCGGCCGTCGCGCGGGTTGGGCCGGCGGCGGACGAACCCGGACTTCTCCAGCCTGTCCACCGTGTTCGTGACGCTCGTGGGGTGAACCATGAGGCGCTCCCCGATCCTGGACAGCGGCAGCGCCCCGGTCTTGCTGAAGGTCAACAGGACGAGTCCTTCGTACCTCGCGAAGGTCAAGTCGTATGGCTTCAGGAGCGAGTCAAGTTGCGACAGCAGGATCTGATGGGCTCTCATGATCGAGGTAACGGCCGCCATGGCGGCGGAGGGCCCGAAATGCGCGCGCCAGCTCTCCGCGGCGCGGTCGATCGGGTCGAACGGCAGGTTGAGCGGCTTCGGGTGCGACACAGCGATACGGTAGCGCGCCGCTCGTCCACATTCGTCTGGGTGCTCCGTACGACAGGCTTCTTCGCTTGACCAAGAATCCGGACATCAATCATCACGCTCAGTTATGGTTCTCCTACACATGGTGACGCGGAGGCCAAGTCACAACGGCCGTGGGGACGGCCGGGACAGGGCGCGATTCCGCCTCGCCAAGGGGCACGGGGGGTGCTTGATGAATTTCAACGGGGAAAAGGGTGCGTGAGCACGCGGGCGTTTCACGAGAGGAGCTGAAGCACAGCGCGGCGGTCACAGTCGCCGTCCTGCTGGCTGTCGGACTTTTCGCGGCGTGGAACGTCCTGATCCCGGGCGTGGACGCGTGGGAGAACATCGTGGCCGCGGTCATCGGCTCGCTCCGGCTGACCGGCCCGGTGGCGGCGGCCTTCGCCGCCTGGGTGGCCCTGCGCAAGCGCCGGGCGCTGCGCGGGCGCTCGCTCACGACGTGGCGGGCGCTCAAGGCGCCGCTGGCGATCGTGATGGTGGTGCTGGGCTCGTTCGGGGCCACGGTGCTGGTGCTGGCCGTCAAGACGGTGCTCACCGACCAGGCGGGCCGGCTGAGCCTGACCGGGCTGACGATGGGCATGGCGGGGCTCGCGCTGTACTCCGTGATCGGGTGGGTGGCCGGCTGGGTGCTGCCGCGGCCCTACACCCCGCCGCTCGCGGGGCTGGCCTGCTACGGGCTGTTCACGTGGCTGGCCGACGACCGCGGCTGGGCCGACAAGCTGGCGCCCGGCACCGGCGAGCCGTACGACCTGTTCCAGGGCCTGAACGGGGCTCCGTTCTTCGACCAGACGATCTGGCTGCTCGGCATCACGGCGGCGCTGCTGCTCGGCTGGGCGGCGCTGGTCACCAGGCAGGCCCTGGTGCTGGCGTGCGCGCTGCTGTCGGTGCTGGCCGCCGGGATGGGCGTGTCGCGGGTGCTGGCCCAGCCGAAGCCGGCCGCGGCCGTGGACATCGCCTACGCCTGTCAGGAGTGGCCGATCACGGTGTGCGTGCATCCGGGGATGCGCGCGGGGCTGACCGAGCTGGGGGCGACGTTCACGCAGATCGCCTCGCGGCTCGCCGAGACGCCCGCCGCGTTCACGCGGGTGGAGCAGCGTCCGCTGGACGACCCGCTGAAGCCGTCGAATGGGCTGGCGCCGGTCCACGTGCCTGACCTGTCGTCCGGGTTCGCGGAGGAGGCGGCGTACGAGTACATCGAGACGCTCGCCCCGAGGTGCCAGAGCGCGGTCGCGGAGGGTTACCGGCAGATCGTGGTGGCCTGGCTGCGCGGCGAGCCGCTGCCCGGCACGCCACTGCCCGAGCACCACTACGCGACGACGGCGTTCTCCTCCTGGAGCGAGCACCAGCGCCGGGAGTGGCTGCGCATGTTCTACAGCGACTTCCAGAGCTGCCGGCTGTCGGGCACGCACTTCGGCGGCGGGCCCTCCCAGGCCCAGGTGGCGCCCCCGGTGTTGCCCGCCCCCGAGTCGAGCCACGCCTACCCGGTGTATCCGGGGCCCGCCGGCACCACGCCGGCCGGTTCCTCCCCCGGCACGCCGGGCGCGGGCGCCACTTCGGACGCGCCGCACTCCGGCTACACCCGGAACGCGCCCGCTGCCCGGTGGACGCCCGACACGTCGGGGGTGAGCTGGCCGGTCTTCGCCGCCGCGCCGCAGGAGCCGGCCCAGCCGGCGGCCCCGGACGTGGCGCCGCCCCAGAGCGGCACGCAGGCCCAGGGGAACACGCAGGCGCTGCCCCAGGACAGCGCTCGGGAGAGCGCTCGGGAGACCGTGCGGGAGCACGCGCCCGACCCGGCGCCGGCGTCCGAGCAGGTTCCCGCCTCCCACGCGCACGCCGCCCAGGAGGCCCCGGCGAACAGCCACGAATCGGGACCGAAGATGTCACCTAAGAGCCTGCACTGATGATCGGCGAACGGGTAGTCATGCTCGCATGACGACTTCCCGTACGGCGCCGCCCGAGGTGACTCCAGGACGGCGCCGCTGGTGGCGATACGCGGCGGCGTTCCTGGTGCTGGCGGTGCTGCTCGTGGTGGGCGGACGGCTGGCCTGGTCCTGGTTCGACCCGCTCGGCGAACGGACCGTCGACCGCAGCCAGCCGGCGCTGCTGCGCTCCATCAAGGACCTGAGCAGGTTCGAGGCCGCCACGGGCAATTTCCAGGTGGTCGTGGACCTCGAGAAGGACGCCGCCTTCCTGCCCGACGCGATCAAGGGGACGCGCACGCTCTTCGTCGGGGCCGGCGGGGTGGACGCCTACGTCGACTTCTCCGCCATGGCGAACGGCGGAGTGAGCATCTCCGAGGATCGCACCGAGGCCACCGTACGCGTGCCGCGCGCCCAGCTCGAGAAGCCGAACCTGGACAACAGCCGCTCGTACGTGTTCGCGCAGCAGCGCGGCCTGTTCGACCGGGTCAGCGACTTCCTGTCGGGCTCGCCCGGCGACCAGCGGGAGCTCTACCTGCTGGCCGAGAAGAAGATCAACGAGGCGGCGGTGGCGAGCGACCTGCGGGCCAGGGCCGACGCCAACACCAAGGCCATGCTGTCGGGCATGCTCAGGTCGCTCGGTTTCACGAAGGTCACGGTGAAGTTCACCGACGAACCCTGAGCCGGGGGCCTGGCTCCCGGTGCGCTCACCTGCGCCTTAGGCGCCTTGTGCGCCTCCCTAAGTACCTCCTCATCCGCACGGCGCCGAGAGATAAGGCATCCGCCCGATGTGCCGGAGGGGGCCTTAGGAGGAGTCTCAAGAGTGCAGAGAACGAGACAAGGGAGCCTTCGGATGAACGCCGAACTCGAATACACCGTGATGCAGCACCACGCCGCCGAGCTGCGGCAGGCCGCCGCCGAGCGGCGACAGGTGCACGAGGCGCGCAGGAACCGGCCCGAGCGCCGGCACCGCTCGTTCCTCGCCCGGTTCCGCGCCTCATGACCGCCCACACGCAGCCCGGCCGCACCCTCCCTCGCGGCCGGGCTGAGATGCCCCCTTAGGGGGGCGGTGGCGTCCCGGCCGAATTCCTGGTCGGCCTGGGGCGCAGCGTTCCGAGACCCCGGTCCCATTCCTGGTCGGACCGGGGTTTCGCGCTGTCCGGGGTGTCGCGGCGCGGATCGGGCCGGCTCTCAGGCGACCGTGATGACGATCTTGCCCTGGACGTGTCCCTCCGCCAGCACGCGGATCGCCTCGGGGACCTCGCCCAGCGCGTACGTGCCGCCGACGGCGGGCACCAGCTCGCCCGACCCCAGCAGCCCCGCCAGGAACCGGAGGTCGCCGAGGTCTCTCGACGAGAACATCGCGAGCGGCTTGCGGCGGCGGGTGAACGGGCCGATCAGGGCGGCCCTGAGCTGGCGGTCGGTCCCCGACAGCCAGGGCCCGCCGCCCTCACCGCCGATGATCACCGCCCGGCCGCGAACGTCGAGCGCGCGCCGCAGATGTGACAGGGGGCGGTTGCCCGCCGTGTCGAGGACGAGGTCGTAGCGGCGCGGCCCGTCCGCGAAGTCCTCGCGCGTGTAGTCGATGACGTGCCGCGCTCCGAGCGAGCGGACGAACCCGGCCTTCGACGGCCCGCACACGCCGGTGACCTCGGCCCCGAACATGCGGGCGAGTTGCACCGCGAACGACCCCACGCCGCCGCCCGCCCCGATGACCAGCACCCTGTCCCCCGTGCGCACCTCGCCCGCCGCGCGCAGCGCCTGGAGGGCGGCGGTCGCCGAGGTCGGGACGGCCGCGGCCTGCTCGAACGTGATGCCCGCCGGGATCGGCACGAGGCGGCCGGGCCGGGCGAGCGCGTACTCGGCGAAGGAGCCGTCGCAGGTGCCGAACACCTGGTCGCCGGGCTTGACGGTGGTCACCTTGGCGCCGACGGCGTGCACGAGGCCGGCGACGTCGCCGCCGAGCCGGCCCTTCGGGCGGCGCAGGCCGGTCGCGAGCCGGATGAAGTAGGGCTGTCCGGTCATCAGGTGCCAGACTCCCGGGTCGAGGCCGGCCGCGTGCACGCGTAAGAGCACCTCGTCGTCGCCCGGTTCGGGCCGCTCGACCTCCGCGTGGCTGAGGACGGAGGCGTCGCCGTACACCTCGTGCACGATCGCTTTCATGGGCTGTCTCCTTCGTCGGGATACTGGAACACGTCGTCCAGCGGCGCGCCGAACACCCTGGCGATCTGGAAGGCCATCTCCAGGGAGGGCGAGTAGCGGCCCTGCTCGATCGCGATGACGGTCTGCCTGGTCACGCCGACGCGGTCGGCCAGGTCTGCCTGGGTCATCTCGCCGTGCGCGAAGCGCAGGGCGCGGATCGAGTTCGTGACCTTCGTGGGCCTCACCATGCCGGCAGGCCCCGGCGGTAGGCGATGATCTTCAGCACGGACCCGACGGCCGTGGCCAGGACGAACGCCAGGTACAGCACGTTGGCGATGTAGAAGTGGTCGGCCTCCGCCAGCGCCAGCGCCAGCGCCGCCACCGCACCCGCGACGAGCAGCCCCCGGCCGACGTACTCGCCGTGGCGGTGGATCTCGCGGTCGCGGCGGTCCTTCCGGCCGGTCGGGTCGGGGGAGAGCACCGTGACGGCGATGTGCAGCACGATCGCCGCCACGACGGCGCAGCCAACGGTCCACAGGAGCGTGGCCGCGTACGGCACCTCGGCGAGCGGGACGTCGCCCGCCCGGCCCAGGATGATCACCACGTACGTCAGGTACGCGACGGGTGTGACCACGGCGGTGACCCACGCGCGTTTCTCTTCCGGTGTCATGCCTCGAATGTAAAACAGACAAGACACCGTGTCTAGAATTTTTTACATCCGCAGCTCAGAGGGCGGCTGGTGTCGCAGGCCCTGCTCGCTCGGTGCGGGCGCCTCGCTGACGAGACCTGACGAGCGCGGCGGCCGGCCGTCGCCCTCGGGCACCGGATCGAGGTCGACGTAGCGGCTGTTGCCGACGTGCCAGGCGAGGTTGGCGCTCATCCAGTGCCGCAGCCCCTCCACGTACGCCGCCGCGTCGGGCCCCGGCAGCCCCTCCCCCGCGAGCCGCTCGAAGGTCAGCACGCAGGCCGTGAGCTGGTCGTTGACGACGTCCACGGCCTCCTGGAGGTCACAGCCGAGGAAGGCGCGCACCGCCAGCACCCCGTTGTTGAGATGGCGTTCCGTCTCGATCTCGCGCCGGTAGGACACGATGTCGTTGGTCAGGTCGAGATGGTCGGCGTAGACGTCGACCAGTTCGCGCATGATCCCGCCGCTCAGCCGTTCCTCGGAGATGTCGAGTTCCTGGATCAACGCCACCAGGCGCGCCCCCAGCCCTCCGATGCCCTTCGCCACGCGCGACATCTCGATGTAGTCGATCGGATCGGGCACCCGCTGCCGCGCGCTGTTGCCCATCTCCCAGAGGTTGCCCGCCGCGAACGCCAGCACCTCGCGCCGCAGCACCTCCCTGAGCTCGTCCCGCAGCGTCGGCGAGGTGCGCTCCCACAGGTCGGCGAGGGCGCGCTCGACGCAGTTGCCCCCGGACGGCCACCCCTCACCGGGTGCGGGCATGAAACGGGGCAGCCGGCCGAGGAACAGGCGGGCGCCGGGGAGGTCGCGGCTCGCCTTGTACTCGACGATGAAGTAGTCGTCGAGCGCGAGCACCCAGGTGAACCAGAGCGCCATCAGCTCCAGCCGTTCGGGGGTGGCGTCGGGGCAGGCCATGGCGCACCAGTCGGCGAACCGCATGGCCTCGTACCGGTCGCTGGGCCACACCCCGCCCGGCGCGCCGACGATCCCCATCTCGTGCGCCCACGCCCGGCTCGCCTCGCGCGCCACCGCGCGGTGCGGGTTGACCCGCACCTCCCACGGCATGGTGAACTCCGGCAGCCGGAACGGGTACCCCGGCGTGTGCCGCTGCTCGGCGGGGCCCTGCGCCGGCCCCGTCGTGGGGGCGAGCGCCGGCCGCTCGGGGGCGGTGGCGGCGGCGATGTAGCGGCTGGAGCCCCTGTGCCACTCGCCGGTGCCGGACAGCCAGTCGGACAGCCCCTGGACGTAACGGGCGAACCTGCGCCGCTCCTCGGGATCGAGCCCGCGCTCCTGCATCAGCCGCGGGAGCTCGGTCGCCGCCAGGTCCTCGAACTGCCGCAACCGCGACATCCGCAGCTCGTGGACCCGCTCCGCGGCCTCCTGCGCGCCGCAGCGCAGGAACTGCTGGAACACCAGCACGCCGTTGTTGTGCTCGTCCTCCTCGCCGACCTCCCGCTGGTAGGAGCACAGGTCGTTGAGCAGGTGCACCCCGTCGGCGAAGGCGTCGCGCAGCCCCTTGAGCGGCCGCGTGTCGACCAGCTTCGCGGGCATCTCGGCATCGCTGACGTACTCGACGAGATCGGCCACCCAGGGCCCGACCCCGGACGCGCGGCGCAGGCCGATGTACTCGATCGGGTTGGGGACGCGGTCGTCCCTGATGTTGTCCAGCTCGCGCAGGCAGCCGCGGATGAGGCCCTGCGTGGATGCGGCGAACCTGCGCCGCCAGCCGGGGGACGACCCCGAGAACGTGCGGGACCACAGGCTGGCGAGCCCGTACTCGATCGGGTTCGACGGGGCCGGGGTGGCCGGGGAGTCGAACGGGGTGAAGCCGTGCAGATCATTGACGTGGTCCTGAGCCCGGCGGCGGGCGCGGGGCTGCTTGAACATCCGGGTGAAGTGGTCGTCGAACCAGTACGCCCAGACGTACCAGTCGGAGACCAGCTCCAGCTTGCCGGGGGTGGCGTCGGGATGGCCGTAGGCCGCCATCAGCGGGATGGCCATGGACTCGAACCGCACTTCGTCCCAGAGCGGCGCGCCCCACCGGTCGACCGGCTCGAACATGCCCATGTCCCTGGCCCACAACGTGGAGTGGGCGACCACGGAGGCGGCGAACGGGCTCAGGCGGGGCGGGGAGGACTGG